>CAYJPP010000031.1:0-13845 GCA_964372175.1 uncultured Muribaculaceae bacterium | reverse complement strand
TATTAACGTAAAGGCTTTTCTCATTTAACTTCTCTCCTATTCTTTTATTAATATATCATTTTTTTTACTTTTTTTCAAGTAATTTTTTCTCTTTTTTAAAATAATGTGTTACATTCGTGTAAGCATCACCTTTTATTATATATTTCTAAACTAATTAAATTATAATTCATTAACAATATATTTAAGTTTGCTAATTTATCTATTTAAAAGTATACATAATTTATAAATTCTACTTTCGCTCATTTTAGCTATATTTTAATGATAAAGTATTTAATCATAAAAAAAGTTACAATATATGTAACTTATACAACCATAATGATTAAACCAATAACTATAATGAAAGCTAAAATCATTAAGACATATTTCCAAATATATTTAACCCATGTTAAATATTCAATATTCATGAATTTTAATCCAGCAATTAAATAAATACTTACAGGAGCTATTAACATAACTAATCCATTAACTACTTGGAAAATAATTAATAAAATTTCTAAACTTTCACTCGATAAATAAATCGCACCTACTGATGATATTAATGTATAAAAATCATTATAGAATACTGAACCAATCGCACTACTAAATACTGTTGAGAACACATTTGGAGTACCTGTTCCAATAACTTCTCCAATAATTGTATTTACAAAGTTAATTGGTTGTCCATCTACTTGCATTGTTAAGATAACAGCAAATACAACAGATGCTATCATAGAATAAATTGCAGCTGGTAACATCTTTTTCGCACCATCTAACATTCCTTCAAAGATATCTTTAAATTTTAAACTATATAACCATCCGATTAATAAAGAAGCAAGAACTAAAATTACGATTAATTCATAATTTCCCCAACTTCCTAATTCACCAACGCTACCTAATATATTAGCGAATAAAGCATATTCTCCGATTTTAAAATCCATTATGCTTTGGTGTAGGTCAGTAAATACAGTTGTTTCAAATACAATTGACCAGTTAAATAATCCTAAGATTAAAACAACAACTCCAACTAATGAAATAACAAGGGCTGGTAATACACTTTTTTTAGTTTTAACTTCACTATATAAAGGAATTTCAACTGTTTCTTTTTTAGTTCCCTTAACTGTTTTATTACCTCTTAACATTAAGATAAATAATACTGCTACAACTAATAAAATAATTATTCTAATTAACATTTCAGCAAACATATCTACTTGGAAGAAATAAACAAAATATCCCCAAATATTAAACCCTAAAACATTACCAATTTGCCCAACTAAGATTGCCCCTACTGTTGCAGAGAACGTTTCTAATTTTGAGTATCCTGATTTTAATAATAATGTTACAAAAAACGGTACTAAAATAAATAAAACATTTGGTAAGGCTGTTAGAGCTGATAAGACAATAAAACTTATAGCCACTATCATTAATAAAAACTTATTTTTCTTAACTTTTTTACCTAACGAGTCAATTAACGAAGTATACGCTCCTGTTTTACCTAATACTCCGTAAAATATACCAATAGCAATAAATAATAAACCATATTGAATAAATGTTGCTATCGATAAAAATGGCATTCTAGTGATATCAAAAATACCTACTGAAATTGTTTCTTCATAAGATGTTAATGATCCTGTTCCTAGACTACCTGCTGGTATAATCCATGATAACACTACTGTGATAGCAAAAATTATCCCAAGAATCTTTAATAAACTTTCTTTTTTCATCTTCTACCTCCATACCAATTATAACAAAAAAAACACCCTAAATAAATAAATTTTACACTTTTTTCACAAAAAATGTTATAATCTATATGGTGATTTGATGAATAACGGCAAATTTTATACAACATTAGATAGTTTTTATAAAAATAAATTTAACTGTAAAGTATTTAAAATAAGTTTAAATGCTGGTTTTACATGCCCACATAGTGGGTGTATTTTTTGTACAGGTTCAGGTGAATACGGAGGTAATCCAAATGATGAATTATTAAAGCAATTCAATGAAATAAAAGACATGATGCATAAAAAATGGCCAACTGGAAAATATATTGGCTATTTCCAAGCCAGAACAAATACTAACGCACCACTTGAAATATTAAAAGAAAAATATGAATTAATATTAAAACAAGAAAATGTTATCGGACTTAATATAGCAACTAGACCTGATAGTATATCTGATGAATGTTTAAATTATTTAGAAGAACTTAGTAAAAGAACTTACTTAACAATCGAACTAGGATTACAAACAATTCATCCTACAACTAGTAAATTAATCAATAGAGGTCATGATTTAGATTGTTTTACCAACATGGTTAAGAAACTAAGAAATAAAAACATAAATACAGTAGTTCATATAATTAATGGACTCCCTTATGAAACAAAAGAAATGATGTTAGAAACAGTAAAATATATTAATACCTTAGATATTCAAGGCATTAAAATACACATGCTCAGTATTTTAAAAAACACCCCCTTAGAAAAACTATATGAAAAAGAAAAATTTAAAATATTATCAAAAGATGAATATATAGAAATAACCACAGAACAATTACAACATTTAAATGAAAATATTGTGATTCATCGTCTGACAGGTGATCCAACTGTTACAGATTTAATAACTCCTACTTGGACAATAAAAAAAACTATTGTTTTAAATGACATAGATAAATATATGAGAAAAAACAATATGTATCAAGGCCAAAAAAGATAGAAATTTTCTATCTTTTATTTATTAATTTACTAAATTCATTTTGAAGTTTCAATATATTTTCATTCTCTCTTAATACATACATTAATTCTGTCTCACCTATATCATCTAACCTATTAACTATTCTATATGTTATGACCTGTTCAATATAAGATAAAACATAATTAAATTGACAAATATAATTAGGTTCAAATTGTTTTTTTTCTTCATCATAATAAGTTGCTACAAGAGTACCATTTAATTCAAGCCTAGCTCTAAATATAGGTTTTAAAAAACCTTTTTTTCTTATTTCTAAATTTTGTTCATTTATTACATACTCGTGTTCAAAACCTTCTAAGTTTGATATCATAAATGTTAAGACATTCATTAAACTCTCAACTTTAAAAGTTTGGTAGTTTTTCAGTTTTTGTTTCGTTACTTCTATCATATACTTCCCTCTTGCAAATTATTATATCATTAATGTATTAAATGTCAAATAAATTTTATTAAAAACTTATAAACTTATTATTCATATATAATTAAATAACTAATACCATAAATTTATCTAACCAATTTAGATAATCAGCTAAGTAACCATTTATAATATACCTGTTTTAGCCATTTTACAATTGTTTTATATTGAGATATACTGTTTTTCAAGGAGGGAATATATGAATAGATTAGAAAGTATTCAAAAAAATAATAATATGTTAGATATATTATATTCTTTTGAACAAGGTATGGAATTAGGTACAGAAACAACTAAAATAAAACTACTTAATGATTTACTTAATTATAATATTGACACCTCAATACTAGAAGAAGTATTTGATGTTAAATTATTGGAGACAAAAAAAAGTAACTAATTACTTTTTTTTATTAAATTTTTTTATAAATTTATTAACCATATCTTTACCAAATACATCTTGAAATATACCTTGCTTATAACTAAAATATACATATATTGCTACACCTATTAAAGCATATAAACAAATTTCTAAAAATGCATAACCTCTTGTTGTTGGAAAATCTCCAATTACTAATCTAACAATAGATAAAGAAACCATCATAATAGCATTTATTAAAACTATCTTTGTAACTGGCTTTACTAATTTAGAATATTTAATATCATAACTCTTTTTAATAACACTTAATAACATTATTGTTGATATAACTTGAACAAACATCGTTGTAAAAGACGCTCCGTTATATGCATCAAGCCCTAAATAAGCAAATAAGTTCATAAATGGAACATTTAATAATGCTTTTAATAGAAAACTTCCTAATAAGACTGCAATTGCAGTTTTTGATTTATTTAAAGCATTAGTTGTATCTAACAATATATAAGATATTGATGTTGTTATAGTTTGAATCACATAAAATGAAAATACATCAACACTCAAAGGATCATATCCGTAAAATATTGTCCATACACTACTAGCTAAAAAATGAAGCCCCAAAGTCATTGGTAATGATACAAAACAAATGATTTTTAAAGATTGCAAAATATTCTTTTCTAATTCATCTTTTTTATTTAAAACAGCATTTCTAACAACATTAGGTATTATACTGGCTGTTAACCCAGCAGATACAGCTAAAACAATCATATTTAACTTAGATCCCCAAGTCGAAATAACACTAGTAATGTTTTCAGCGTCCATTATCGAATAATCTAAATCAACTAACCCTCTTACAACTGTAAAGATATCAATAGTATTATAAGCTGAACGAATTAGTTCTATTAAAATAAAAGGTAATGAGTACTTAATTATTTTAGTAAAAATCTCTTTATTTGATATTTTTTTATCTTCCTTACTAGGTGGAATATCTTTTTTTAATATTTTTTTATTTTTATTAATTTTATTAATTATATATAAATAAGCAATTAATGCCCCAACCGCTGCTCCAAATACAGCCACTCCAACTGCTGTTGTGATTGATAGATTAAATACTTTTAAAGTTAAAAAACTTCCTCCTAATATAACCGCAACTCTAACAAGTTGTTCAATAACATTAGTTACTGCTGGTCCTCCCATTATTCTATGGCCTTGCAAATAACCTTTACATACACTTAAAGCCGGAATAAATAAAAGCGCTACTGAAATCATTCTAATTACAAAAGAAATATCTTCAATTGTATTCCCACCTTCTAAATCACCTATTATTAAATAAGCCATTTGAGGAGCAAATATAAATAAAATCAAAAATAAAACAATTCCTAAAACAACAACAATATTACGAGTAATCTTATACGCCCGTTCTTGTGAGTTATAGCATTCTAAGGAGTTATACTCACTAACCGTTTTAGCCATCGCGCTAGGTATTCCAGTTGATGATAATGAAGCAAAAACAGCATATATAGTATAAGCATAACTATATAAAATAGCCCCTTCTATACCTACAATAGCCCGAAAAGGGATAACATATATTATCCCTATAATTTTACATATTACAATTCCAAATGTTGAAATAAAAGCACCTTCAACAAAATTACTTTTTTTCATTTTTTCACTTCCTATACATAACCATCGCTGTAAAGCAATATAGTTGTTCCTCACCAAGTATACTAATTGACACTTGGTATTTAATATCTACTACATCTATATCAGCTTTTAAAAAGGTATTTATACTATCTTCTAAATCCTTTTCATGACTCTCATCAAATATTTTAACCTGCATATAATCACCAAGTTAATTATAAAATATTTATTGCAAAAATAATATCGTATTATGTCAATCTTTTAATATGTTTCTTATTTTTTTATAATCTTTACAATATTTAGCAACTAATTTCCAAAAGTTATTGGAATGATCAAAATGAATAAAATGAGACAGCTCATGAATAATAACATAATCCAAACATTCAAGTTCATATCTAATTAAATGCGCGTTTAAAGTAATAGACTCATTCCTTTTATTACATACACCCCATCTTGTTTTCATAGATCTTATCTTTAACTTAGGATATGGAATATTTTCATCAAATAAACTATGTATATAGTTTAATCTTGCTGTAAAAATTTCTTTAATTTGTTTTGCAAGCCATTTTTCTAATTGCTTATCCTCTTTAATATATATTTTATCTTTATTTATAAATAAATTATCTAAATCAGAAACATAAATTTTATCATATCTTTTACCATATAAATAAAAATCATTGGCTTTTTCTTGTTTAAGTAGACTTTTATCAATCATTTTTTCAATTTGAATATAATTTTTTTCAATCAAATCTTTTACGTAACTTTTTGTAGCTAATATATTAGTTGTAACATATATAGTATTATTCTTAAATCTAATATATGTATTTTTATTACGCTTTTTTATTACTTCTACATTATATTCTTTATTTTTAATCACACACTTCATATATTACATTATAACAAAAATTAATGCTTTTTTCAATTTATATCTTTGATAAAATACTATTTAGTTGCTGTTCAATAACTTTATCATTATTGTTTAATGATCTTTTATTCAATATAATATCAACAAAATAATCATTTTTATTTAATTTATTATATACCAACTTCCCATAAGGCGATCTCACTTTAATAAAAAATGTAAATACTAAATAAATAACTGGACCTATTAACAGTATGATTGGATTTACAAATATATTTAAATCGCTTATTGTAAAATATATAATTAAAGCGATAATATTTAAAATTGTACTTATGGTTTTAAACTTAACTAAATCTAAATAGAAGCCTTCATTTTCAAGTTTCAAGTGACAAAAATTGTTCCATTTTGAATATTCAGCAACATACCTCTTATGATTATGTTTAATATCTTCAAGTAATTCATCTAATGAAATTTTACTTTTCTTAGAAAAAAATATCTTTACCATTTTACTTTCAATATCAGTTAACTCTTTTTTTAAATCAAGTTGATAAATTACTTTACTTCCTTGCTGCTTAACAAAAATTATTTTTTTATTAACTAATGAAATAAACAAATAAATCAAAGTTTGACGAGTTACTTTTTTATTCTTAACATAATAAATTTCGTAAATCGAATACTCTCTTAGTTCTTTTAATTGACACTTTTTATATTTATCAAATATCGTTAGTGTTAAATATAAAATACCTACTAACCATCCTAATATCGGAAGTGAAAAAATAACAGAGAAATAAGATTCATTACGAAGCAACTTGCTTTCTATATCTACTAACATTAATTGTAAATCAATTTTCAAACTATCATCATCATTTAATCTAGCAACTTGTTCAAGTGCATATTCATAATCATTTCTGTTATTTGTTTCTTTTGCTTTATTAACAAGTTCATAAACTTCTTGTCTTAATTTTTGATATTCTATTGTTCCTAAATTTATATTTTCTGTTATTTCTTTTTCCATATCATCAATTTTAGTCAATAAGTTTTCTTCTGTTAATTTAGAAACAGGAACATCACTATCAAATAAAACTCTAAAATCAAAACTACTATTTTTATAAATATCTGTGAAAATTAATTCGGTATAATCTTCTGTTATTATAAATTTACCATCTATTCTATGAAAATAAACATTTTCAACAAATGGAATATTAAGTTTAATAGTCATATTTTTAATATCTTCTTTCATTGGACTAAAAATGCCATACAACAATTCATATGTATCTAAATGTTTAACTAATAAATCATCAATATAATAACTAATTAATATATCTTTATTAAAATCACAATCATTATAAACTTTAACACTTAACTTATCATTATCAGTTACAGTGTACACCCCATAATCACCCTTATTTGCATCATCAACAAGTTCAAATTCATCACCATTTTCATATAAAAACTGTATCGTTTCTTCACCAGTATAATTAACTGCCTTCACACTATCTAGTTCAATACTATGATTATAAGATTCACCGGTATTAATTAAATCCAAATAATATGCATTAAAAATATCTTCATATAAAAAATTACGTTCAATTCCATTATATGGCTTTTCCATAGAAATAACTTCTGTAACAAATAATCTACCATCATCTAACAAATTTATTTCCATATCATAATTATTAATTAAAGCCGTTATGTTTAATTGAAAAGAAAAAAACAATAAAATACCAAAAATAACTTTTTTCATATAATCACCAATCTTATTATATCAAAATTAAGAATAATTTAGTTAAAAAAAACCACACTATTTTTAAGAAAGGAAATATTTTATGAATATAGATATAAGAAAACACATAATTAAAAATTTCAAAGAAGCAAAGTTGGATGAAATCCAAGCATCAATCAATGCATCAATAACAGATAAAGAAGAATTAGCCTTACCAGGCTTAGGAGTTTTTTTTGAACTACTATGGGAAAACAGTGATGAAAATAGTAAAACATATATTTTAGATACTCTTTACAAAACTTTAAATTGACAAAACTTTGTTTGTATAGTATAATTTAGTCAGGGTGAGAAATATGACTGAATTAACTAATCAACAAATAAAACTATTAGATAAAATAAAACTATATATAGCTGATAAAGGATATGCTCCGACCATACGAGAATTATGTCATGCAATGAATTTATCCTCAACTGCTACAGTACAAGTACATTTAAATAACTTAGAAAAAAAAGGCTACATAAAAAAAGAATCATCAAAAAACAGAACTTTGGAGTTATTAGTCACTAATGAATACGTTGATAAAAATGAAGACACTGTTAAAGTTCCGTTATTAGGTAAAATTACAGCTGGAAATCCAATTGAAGCAATTGAAAATCCAAATGATTTTTTCGAACTGCCTTCTTACTTAGTCCCTAAGGGAAAAAACGTTTTCACTTTATTAGTTGATGGCGAAAGTATGATTAACGCAGGTATATTTGATGGCGATATTATAATAGTAGAACATAAAAATACCGCTCATAATGGCGATATTATTGTAGCTATGACTGATGAAAACGAAGTTACTCTTAAAACATTTTATAAAGAAAAAGATCATTTTAGATTACAACCTGAAAATGATACAATGTCACCAATTTTATTACCTAATATTTCAATATTAGGACATGCTATTGGTTTATATAGAAAAATAAAATAACCTAACCGGTTATTTTATTTTGCCTTTAAATCCTTTTACACCATACGCCCCAAAGTTACTTAAAATATTAGTATCAAATGAAACTTTTTTAGACTTTGTTTTCTTGTAATCTTTAATTGCTAAATTAATCATTTCATCTAATAATTCCGTATAAGTTTTACCTGATTTTTCCCATAAATAAAATGATAATGAACCAGGAATTGTATTAGGTTCGTTTATATATATTTTTTTAGTTTTCGAGTCTACTAGGAAATCTATTCGACAAACACCTGATAAATTAAGCGCCTTAAAAACATCCATTGCATAATTTTGAATATCTTCTGTTATTTTTTTATCTAAACGTGCTGGTATTATTCTATTAGCACTAGCCATACCTTTCGAGCCTGTTTTTGAACCTTTTTTACCACCAATATATTTATCTTGATAAGTTAAAAAGTCTTTTGAACTAATAAGTTCTTCTAAAACCGAAGCTTCTTGTGATTGATAGTTTCCTAGTACACTACAATTTACTTCGATTAAGTTTTCGACAGCTTTTTCTATTAATATTTTATTATCATACTTAATAGCTTCTACTATTGCATTATCCAAATCATTACTATCTTTTACATAAGTAATACCAATACTACTACCTAAACTAGATGGCTTAACAACAACAGGATATCCCATTTTTTTTACCATTTTTTCTATTTCAGCATGCTTTTCATTATATTCTTCATCATAAAACCAAATATAATCAACTATTGGTAAATCACAAACTTCAAAAATTTGTTTCATTATTACTTTATCTTGACCAAGCGCAGAGCCTAGAATCCCACTACCTACATAAGGTATTCCTAATGTTTGTAAAAAACCTTGAATAGTCCCATCTTCAACATTATTTCCATGAACAATTGGAAATGCTATATCAATATTAGTTATTAACATTTTCATAAAACCTAATGATTGTAAATAAAATGTTCCATCTTTTTTTACTAATACAGCTTTTTTAGCATATCTTTTTAATAATTCAACATCACGATATACTTCGATATCCATAAGCATTTTACCAGTATACATAATCCCTTCTTTATTAATATAAATTGGAACTATATCATATTTTTCTGTATTAATACTAGCCATTGCTTGAACTGCTGATATTACACTTATTTCATGTTCAACAGTCGCCCCACCAAATATAACACCTAATTTTATTTTCATATTTCCTCCTCAACATTTTTTAAAAATTCAAATCTATACTCTTGCTCGCAAGTAGGATATTTTTCTTTATCTACTTTTTCTATAAACATATCATATGGTCTAACATATCTTTTATATTCATCATATAAAGCTCTATATAAAACCATTTTTTCTCCTGTTTCCGAATGAGTAACAATTCCTTCTACTAAATATAAACCACCCTTAAAGTGTTTATATATTCCTTCTATTTTCATATAACTCCTTTAAAAAATATCTGGCAAATCATTTTCTAATAAGACAAACGTATTTTTATCTTTTAGTTTATTAATCAGTTCAAAACCTTCATTAGTACTATTAACTATATGAACATTTTTATATTTTTTTTCTTTCAAACCATCTTGAATTGGTTTAGTTTGTTTTTCTCCTACTAATATAACTTCATCACATACATCTGCTATATTAATACCGGCTTCTTTATTTAACGTATATTGCTCAGCCCCTAGTTCAACCATGCCAGGTGTCATAATTATTTTTTTGCCTTTCATCATATCAAGCACTTCTAAGGCCATCTTAAATCCTTGTGGGTTTGAATTGTATGCATCATCAATAATGGTTAAATCCCCTTTTTTAATTAATTGCAATCTGTGCTCAACTGAATTAACTCTTAAAACAGCTTGTTGTAACTTAGAAACAGTAATCCCCAAGTGATAACCTAAGGCAATTCCAGCTAAAATATTGTATACATTATTTTTACCTAGCAATCTCGTTTTAAATACATGTTTCTCACCAGCAATTACAACATTAAAACTCGTACCTTCATCGGTACACTTAATATCTGTTGCTCTTATATCAGCTTTATTATTAATACCTATCCATATGATTTTACATGTGTTTTTTAATTCATAACTTACTTGAAGTGGATCATCAGCATTTAAAATCCCAACACCATCTTCTGGTAAACTTTCAATTAATGAGAACTTTCCTTTTCTTATGTTTTCAACAGTTTTAAAAGACTCTAAGTGAGCTTTCCCAATTACCGTTAAAATACCATATTTAGGTTTAACTAAGTCACAATAAGTTGCTATTTCATCAACTCTTGAAGCTCCCATCTCAGCTATAAAATAATCATTAAATTTATCCAAATATTGATTAATTGTTAATATTAAACCAACCTCAGTATTATAATTTTGAGGGGAAGGAAAACAGTTATATTTAATATTTAATATATCATTTAATATATTCTTACTACTCGTTTTACCATAACTTCCTGTTATTCCTATAACTTCGGTATGCTTCATACTAGTTAGTTTCTTAACTGCTTTTCTTCTGAAATAATTAAAAATAATTTTTTCTAATGGTTTATTAATAATGTTTACAATGTATATAACAAAATAACTTAAATAAATTGATATAGTAAATATTAAAAATGTTAAGTCAGAAACAAAAAGAGAAATAATTAAATTAAATAAAATTAATGTTATGAATAATCTTTTAACTCTCTTTGTATATACAAGGGGTTTTTTTATTATTTTACCTTTATTCTTTTTTATTTCTAATATAATTAATATTAAAGTCATTACAGGAATAAAGTATATAAAAACTTCATTTATTAAGTATAACAAACTAATTAGAATTAAAAATAAATCCCCTGTTAAAAAAACTTGCTTTTTATTTTTAAATAACCAGTGAATGTACCAATTATTTTTATTATACCAATTTTGTTGAAACACCATCATAACCTGTTTATTTTTCACAAGTAAATAAATTACTAATAATATAATAATAATATAATACATATTATCCTCCTATAAAATTATTAAGCACATTAACAGTTTGTTCAAATCTTTCTAAATATGCATAATGAGTACAATTCTGATAAACAACAAGGCCACAATCTTTAATTAATTTTTCTAGTTCATAAGCTCTTTTAATATCAACAGCTTGATCAGCGGTTCCCCAAATTAATAAAGTTGGACATTTGATATCTTTAACTTTTTCAGTTATATCATTGTTAACATGAACAACAAGTATCTTTCTCATCATTTCACTAGCGTTTTTATAATCAGTTGATCCAATATGTTTTTTAGCAAAATTTTCCAACTTGCTTAACATCGGTATTTTTTTAGCAAATTTTAAAAGTTTAACTTTAAAGTTTTCTTTTTCTATTTCTTTTTTATAAGGACTTGCTAAGCATACTAAGTTTTTAACTTTATACATGCTAGCATATAAAAGACCTATTTTACCACCAAAAGAATGACCAATAATTGATATATTTTTTAGTTTTAAGTTTTCAACTAATTGCTTTATGCATTCAACATAATCGTAATTACTCCAAACTGTTTTAGGTTCTTCACTTAATCCAAAACCAGGTAAATCAACAATAATTACTCTATTAGTATTTTCAAAACTATCACCTAATTTTTTCATCATTTCAATATTTTGTCCCCAACCATGAAGCAACAATACAGCATCATTATTAGGTTGACCATAATCAATATAATTAACAAAAATATCTTGTATTTTCAATATTATCACCATTTAAATTATATCATAAAACAATTTATTTTACTAATTATTTAAAGAATATTATTAATTTAAATAAAAAAACAGCTATTGTTTTTTGTTTAGCTGTTCGATATCAATTGATCTATCATGTTTAATTGGGTCCCAAGACATATCTTTTTTAAATAAAATAATAAAATTAATTGGAATCCATGATAACATGAAGAATGAAAACATTAATATACCCGGTAAGACTTCTTTAACACTTTTCTTATTATATTTAACTACAAATATACTTACAATTACTCCAAAAACATAAGCAACAGCGAAGAATAATAATCCATAAGCAAACATGTAAGCAAATAAATCGTATAGTTCGACTCCGAATATATCAAATAATATTAATACTATTGATAATACAGTTGCTAAAACTTGCATTACTGGTGCTAAAAAAGTAAATAACATATCAAAACATGGTAGAAAACCCGTTTTAACATAAGTTTTAAACAACTTTTTACCATAACCTTTTAAACATTGGTAATTACCTAAACTCCATCTTTTCCTTTGTTTCCAAGAATCTTTAAATCTAAGTGGTTGTTCATCATAAGTGATTGCTTCTTCAACAAAAACAATTTTAATGTGGTTTAAAGCACATTGTGCGGTAAATTCAACGTCTTCTGTCAATGAAAATGTATTAAATCCATATTCATCGATTATTTCTTTTTTTATCATAAATCCTGTTCCATTAATGGATGCAGAACCATTTAATTGCATACGTGCTTTATTAAAGAAAAAGTTTTGAACCCAATAAAATATTGAATAACTTCCACTAAGCCAGTTATCACTAGGGTTTTTACTATCTCTTAAACATTGAGCAACTTTATGACCTTCACATAAAGCGTTATTCATTTTAGCCAGATAATCTTCATGAACAATATTATCAGCATCAAAAACAACATAAGCATCTACTTTTTCATTTTTTAGCTTATCAAAAGCAAAGTTTAATACTTCTCCTTTTGATTTAGTTGGTATTGTGCATTTCAAAATCTTAGCCCCTGCTTTTTTGGCCACTTTATCAGTATCATCAGTACAGTTATTAGGAATAACATATATATCATATAAGTCATCTGGGTATTTTTGTTTAACCAAACTTTTAACTAGTTGCCCAATAACTAATTCTTCATTTCTCGCTGCAATTAGAATTGCAAACTTATGTTTAGGTTTATGGTTTTTATAAAGTTTTTTAGAAAAATTTTTAAATCCAAACATCCCTGTTATAAAGAAATATAACCCGTACGCCAAGACAATAACAAATAATAAATAATAAATAAATTGTATCATATTCTAACTCCTACTATTCTTTTAAAAAGACCTAAAAAAATTATATCATAATATTTTTAATAATACAAATTAAAACCATGTTTTAACATGGTTTAGTTTCATATACACTAGCTTGTTTTTTACTTT
>CAYJPP010000030.1:4527-13925 GCA_964372175.1 uncultured Muribaculaceae bacterium | reverse complement strand
TAGCCAACTGAGCTAATTCCCCGTTTCAATTACTTGTATAGTATAGCATATATAATAAAATCTTGTCAATATGTAAATTTAGTTTTTTAATAAATGTAAATTGAAATATTAAATGTCCCCACATTTATTTACCTAATAAGTTGGCCTATATATCTAATATATATCATATTTGTACTTTTATATCCAAATATTTTTCGTAGATAATCATTTATCCAATCATCTATTTTTTGAATAACCGTTTCACTAATATCATCAATACTTGTTCCTTTCGGAATCCATCATCTTATTAATCTGTTATTATTTTCATTACTCTCTCGTTCTCCTGAGCAATAAGGGTGAGCATAGTATACTTTAGTTCTAATACTTTTCTTTTGTTTATTTTTTCCGTTTTGTTTTTCTTTCCCATGTGGGCAAATCTTCATGTCTCAGTGAAGTATTTGCCCACGCTCTCACTCATAGTTTCTGCAATCCACATTGTCTTTTTCTTGCTCACACTCCACTTTTTCAAGATTCAGTAGCACCTGCTTTTATGGTTCCTTTGCTTTGCTACTGTGCAACCCACAAGGATGATCGAGCAGAGGCACGTGAATCTGATTCACCCTCATGGTCGCCAAAACAAAATGCACCTGCTGATGCCCCATGACTACTACGACTACCACGACTGAACCAAGCATAGTACATACGTGGAAAACCAGCATAATCATCATTCCATGTTTTATAAGCTGCGACGGTTCCTGATTCCAATTCTTCTGTACCATCCCCTAATAAACCTTTTTCATAATGATATGGAAACTCGTCAAAAACAACCTCATAACTATCATAATATTTTTCTTCTGGTAATGCTGTAAATCCACTTGAATCCAAAGACTGATTTCCTACCGCCATCATATACTCATATCTTCCACCAGCCATATCATATATACCTGTAATATTATGCGTTGTACTTGCACTTACTCCATTAGGTGTATTCCACCTATTCTCAACAGGACATATTTCTATTCCAGCAGTTGTTGTTGATTGTTTTGTATCATCCCCACCACATCCTGTTACTATATCATTTGTATTCGAATTATAATAATTATTATTTTCTATTTTAAATCCACATGATTCCCCTGGGGTTGTTTTACATATCCCATAATTTGACTGTGATAAATACACTGCTGCCGCCCACTCGCTGTTCTTCAACATATGAAGATCTGTTGTAATATCAAATCCATTTTGATGATTCATACTTCTTATATTAGTATATAGTTCACTAATATTTTTACTATGCATTGAATTTACATTAGGCACTATTTTGTTATCTTCTGCTTGTTCAAATTTTCCTACCCATATTCCATCTAATTCTACTGTTGTTCCATCGACCTCTTCATAATAAAATGCTGAATGTGTTATATATTGTCCTGCTACTAATGAAGGATCACTTGTTAAGAGAATATCACGTCCTGTTATTGACGTCTTTGGTTCAAATACTACATCTATTGTTATTGGAGCATTTGAAGAAAATACCTTATATTTATATCTTGGGATATATACATACATTTGAACTATATCATTCATTTCTATTATTGTTCCTGGTGTGACATCTGTTCCATCTAATACCATTACTGCATTTGCCCACTCACTATTATCATAGTTATACCATTCTTCACTAGTACTTGCTACCGTTACTATTCCTGATGCAGACGCATTATTTTCATCATATGATATTTTTACTGGAACTAATCCTGCTCCTAATACTACGTCTCCTCCATTTAAAGAATCATCTACGTATTCCGATAGTACTTCAACTGTAATTACTTTACTCGCACTTGCTGTTTTTCCATTATTCCCGCTTGCTGTACATGTTATTGTTTGATTTCCAGTTGTTAAACTTGATGTATTAGCTGGTGAGCAAGTTGTTGTTCCTCCTGCTATTCCATATGTAACATTAAAATATGTTTTTGTATCTACACTTGTTCCTTGATTTATTGTTATACTTTCTGATACTGCTGTTATTACAGGTGTTTTTTTATCTATTTTATATGTATTACTACATGTTACTGGTCCTTCTTGATTTAGATTATCTATTGCAATCGCACATAATTTGTTAGTTGAACTTTCTAGTGTTAATAATGCGATGTTACTGCTTTGTGTAGTTGGTGTACATGTTCATGAGGTTGTTGAACACCATTTTATTTCTTTTATTCCTGTTCCTGAATTATCATTCCCACTTACTGTTACTGATACATTACTAGAATTCCAGTTGTTTCCTCCTGCTGGATTAAAACTAACTGTTGGTGCGTCTATATCTATTAATATTTTTCTTACAGTAGTATAACTATTACCTGCATTGTCTGATACTGTATATGTTACTTCTTGTATATCTTTTGATGATGTATTTACCACTGTTGGTGTATATGTGAAATTATCTTTTATTCCTGATAAATTATCTGTTGCTACTACATTAGTTGTTAGATCTACAACATCATTTAAATCGACACTTATATCTCCTGTTCCTGTTATAGATGGTAAGATAGTATCTATATTAAATGGTCCTAAACATTTATTTAATGTTTCGCTTTCTTTTGTAACTGATGCACATACGTATTGATCATCTCCATCATTTTCTAATAATACTACCCCAGAATTACTTGATACATCTGGTGTGCAGTTATTATTTCCAATACAATAATTATAAGTACTTGCTGTTGTTTCAACTAAAACATTAACTGATTTATTAGTCCAATCAGTTATAGGTGTATTAGATTTTAATGTAAGAAATAAAGGTTGTGAGGATAAATCACAAGTATCTACCACCTCATATTCATAATTACCATTAACTACTGTTACTTCTATTTGTTGTGTTTTTTGAACGTCTGTTAAAGCCTCATAAAAACTATTAGTTATATAATTATTAACTAATAATTCATTGTATGTCACACAATACATACGTCCATCAATTTTTTCAAAACCTTCTTCTTCAACATAAGGTTTAGTTTGTTCTATAACTAATGTTTTTTTTCCTTCTTCCAAATCACTTTCAGCATTTCTAATTAAAGAAATAACTGATGGTGTGACTAATAGTGCTATTATTCCTAAAATTATTATAACTGATAAAACTTCTATTAAAGTAAAGGCTTTTTTCATATTTATACACTCCTCATTATATTAATTTTAACACACTCATTAATTTAATTCAATAAAAAAAGTTGATTACTCAACTTTATTTAATAGATATTCCGGCAAAGATACACCCATATTCAATTGTAATGGTATGTTTACCTTTACCGTTGTACATATTCTCAACCCCACCAAATATTGGCATTCCTTTAACTACTACATTAACAGAATCTGGCAGTAATATATCTATCCCACCAAATATAGTAAAACAGTTAATAGTAATGTTTTTGGTTAAATCTAATTTTCTTAAATCTAAATCAACCCCACCAAATATAGCAGTTGTTGATATATCTTTACACTCTGTAACTTTTTCTTCAACACTTGAAAATATAGCTGTAAACCCTTTCCCAAAAGTTAAAGAAAATTTCTTAGTAAATATTAAATTAAATCCTATAATAATTAATAGTGCTGGTAAGAATATTTGACCTACTAATGACCAGTTAATAATATCATTAGCGGCTAATATTAATAATACACCTATCAAAGTTCCTAATAAGAAATTGATATATTCTTTTTTAAATAAACAGTTAATACTTGGGACAATTATAAATAAAGCCCACCAACCATCAAAAAATATATTTATATTAAATAATCCCAAATTACTACCTAAATAAATTAATCCAATCAAAATTAATAAAATCCCTATTAATCTTTTCATTACTCACCTACTACTTCACTACATCTAGTACATATCTCATTTTTAATTTCTGATTTATCAAATAAATTCCAACATCTTTCACATCTAATACCATCAAATGATTCTACTAAAACCTCGCAGTAATCATATTTAGTTAAAGTATCATTAGTTAAAACAACTTCTGAAACTATTAATAGTTGTTTAAAATAATCTTTAAATGTATTAACAACTTCTTCATCAGCAACATTAATATATACCTTAGCTTCTAATGATTTACCAATAATTTTTTCATTTCTAGCTACTTCTAAGGCTTTATATACATCATCTTTAACTTTAAAAAACTTATTCCATAATAAATTAATTTCTTCACTGTTAGAATATTCTAAAACAACAGGAATACTTTCTAAATGAACACTTGAACCTATATTTAAGTATCCATAAACTTCTTCTGATGTATAAGGTAGTATAGGCGCTAGTAACTTAATTAAAGAAGTTAATATTTCAAATAATACAGTTTGAACACTTCTTCTTTTCAAAGAATCAGATTTTTCAATATATAAAATATCTTTTGTAAAATCTAAATAAAATGTAGATAAATTAAATATATAATTATTAACTATTTTGTAAACTTCATTAAAATTATAATTGTCATAAGCTTTTTTAATACTAGCAATAACTTCATTTAATTTAATCATTTGATATTGATCATAAAATAACATATCCTTATAATCAACTTTATCTTTAAAATCAAATAAGTTTCCTAACATAAAGCGGTATGTATTTCTTATTTTTCTATAACTTTCTTTAACTTGATTAATTAATTCATCACTTATTTTAACATCTTCTCTAAAATCAACTGATGATACCCATAATCTTAAAACATCAGATCCATGTAGTTTAACCATTTTATTAGGATCAACAACATTCCCAATTGATTTTGACATTTTGTTTCCTTTACCGTCTAAAACAAAGCCATGTGATACTAATTGTTTATACGGTGCTTTTCCAGTTGTTGCAACACCATTGATTAATGATGAGTTAAACCATCCACGATATTGATCAGATCCTTCTAAATACATATCAGCAGGATATTCTAAACCTCTTTCATTTAAAACACCATTAAAAGTAGAACCTGAATCAAACCAAACATCCATAATATCAGTTTCTTTACTAAACTTATTATTAGGACTTAATTTATTAGTATATCCTTTTGGTAATAAATCTACAACATCCCAACTAAACCAAATATTAGAACCATGTTCTTTAAATAAAGAAGCAACATGCATCATAACATCATAATCTAATATTTCGGAACCATCTTCATTATAAAATATTGGAATAGGTACTCCCCAAACACGTTGTCTAGAAATACACCAATCTCCTCTATCTTTAATCATATTATAAAGACGAGTTTTCCCCCAGACAGTATGAAATAAAACATTATTATCTAATTCATCTAATATCTCTTGTCTAATTGGTTCAATACTACAAAACCATTGTGGGGTTGCTCTAAATATAACTGGCTTTTTAGTTCTCCAATCATGCGGATATGAGTGAGTTATAAATTTTAATTTTAATAAACAACCTATTTCATCTAAGTGTTTAGTAATTTCTTTATTAGCATCATCATAAAACAAACCTTCAAACATACCAGATTCAGCAGTTAAATAACCTCTATCATCAACGCCATCAACCATACCTAAATTATGTTCCTTGGCAACATTAAAATCTTCAACACCATAGCTAGGCGCAGTATGAACCAAACCTGTTCCAGCATCAAGTGTTACATGGTCACCTAAAATAACTGGCGAAATTCTATTCATAAATACATGTTTGTATTTTACTTTTTCTAATGAAGAACCTTTAAATTCACTAACTACTTCATAATTATCAAAACTAAATTCAGAAACTAATGTTTCTAACAATTCCTTAGCAACAATATAAATCTTATCAACTACTTTAATTTTTACATAAGTAAATGTTGGTCCGACCGCTATTGCTAAATTACCAGGTAATGTCCAAGGAGTTGTTGTCCAAATAACTAAATTATCACCACTATCAACTACATCATTACCTTCTATTATAGTAAAAGTAACATAAATTGATGGATCTTTTTTATCTTTGTATTCAATTTCAGCCTCTGCCAAAGCAGACTCAGAAGAAGGTGACCAATAAACAGGTTTTAACCCCTTATAAATCAAACCTTTTTTAGCCATAGAAGCAAATAATTCAATTTGCTTTGCTTCAAACTCTTCTTGATAAGTTGCATAATAATTATCCCAATCAGCTATAACATTTAACACTTTGAAATCAGCCATTTGTTTTTCAACTTGCCCTTTTGCATACTCTAAACAAATTTGTCTAAATTCATCTTTACCAATAGACTTTCTATCAACACCACTTTTAGTAACAGCTGTTTCAATTGGTAAACCATGTGCATCCCAACCAGGAATAACCGTAACTTTATATCCCTCTAACATTTTATAACGATTAATAAAATCTTTTAAAATCTTATTCATTGCATGCCCTATATGAATATTTCCATTCGCATAAGGTGGTCCATCATGAAGAATAAATGATTTACCATTTTTATTTTTATTTAAAATATCATTATATAAATTTCCCCATTTTTCTCTCATTAACTTTTCATTTTCTGCTAAATTACCACGCATACTAAATTCTGTTTTTGGCATTAGCAATGTATCTTTGTATTCCATATTTTCCTCCTAAATAATTACATATGTATAATATACAACAAATATTAAAACCATTATTATTCCTTCATGTCTTGCAATCCTATAATCTTTGCTAGCAAACGCAAATAAAACTATCGACGCTACTAACATCATTACGAAATCCATAAATTCAAATGTTTCAGGTATTATACCACCAAATATTGCAACTGGTAATCCTAAAACAATACAAATATTAAATATATTACTACCTATTATATTTCCTATTAAAATATCTTGTTCACCTTTTCTTGCCGCTTGAATTGAAGTAACTAATTCTGGCAAAGATGTCCCGAGTGCGATTACTGTTAAAGATATAACTCTTTCACTAATATTTAACTGAGTCGCTATATTAACTGCTTGATTAACAACTAAATCACTTGATAAAATAATAGCAACTATCCCACCAACCATATATATAATTGATTTAAAAACTGATATTTTCGGTTCACTGTTTTCACTGTGTTTATTCCTAATCATTGAAATCAAATAATAAACAAATACTGCAAAAAACAATATAATAGCAAAACCATCTGATCTAGCAATCATGTTTTCACTAGCGCCATTAAATAAAACATCAAAAAACAAAACAAATAATAATATTGATAACATTAGAAATATCGGTATTTCTTTTTTAACAGTATTATTTTTTACTTTAATATTAGTAATCATCGCTGCTATTCCTAAAATTAATAATGTATTAATTATATTACTACCAATAACATTCCCTAGTACTAAATCACCAGCCCCGTTCATTAACGATTGCATACTAACCGCAAATTCAGGGGCACTAGTTCCAAATGCAACAATAGTTAAACCAATAACCATCTTTGATATTTTCATATGAAGTGCGACATTAGAAGCTCCATCAACAAAAAAATCAGATGCTTTAATTAAAATAACAAACCCAATAACTAATAAAATAATATTAACTATCATAATCCTCCTTTATAACAAAAAAAAGCAGCACCCTAAGGGCGAATAAATCCGCGGTACCACCTTATTTTTTTCTCATAACTATAACGCGTTACCGTTTTTATCTTCATAAAAAACATCAAAAGTGATCTAAATATATCTAATTTGTTAATTTCCACCAGCCATTAACTCTCTATAAAATCTTTAATATATTTCGTCTTTATCATATGTTTATTCAAAATCTATTTTTTCGATATCATCTACTAACTCTAATTGAGTTTCTAAGATATCTTTTAATCTTCTTTTTAAGACTACAACATTTCTTTTTAATGATTCAGCTTCTTTTTCAACTGATTCAGCTTTAAATAACGCTTCATTAACAATCCTATTAGCATTTTTCTTAGCATCATTAATCAAAATTTCTCTTTCTTTATATGCTGAAATTTTAATTTGTTCAGATGTTTTTTCGGCCATTAATATTGCTCTTTTTAAAGTTTCTTCCATGCGTTCATAATTACCGGTTTTTTGCTTTAAAAGATTATATTCTAGTTCAATAGTTTTTAATCTATCAACATCTTCATTTTTATTTTTTAAAGCATTATACTCTATTTCAATTATTTTTAATCTTTCAATTTCTTCATCTTTTTTCTTAATATCGGAAATCATTGATTCAACCTTAGAAATAATTCCGTCTAAAAACTCGTTAACTTCTTCTGGATTATAACCTCTTAATGCTTTACTAAATTTTTGCATAGTCTCACCTCAATTTTACCATTCAATATTAAGTGCTGTATTATCATGAATATCTTTACCTTCTGTTTCATCAGTAATTTTTCCATTCACTTTAACATTATTTGGTGTGCATAAAAATATACCTCCACCAACTTTTTGAATGTCACCACCCAAAGCATAAATAGTACCACTTAAAAAGTCTATAATTCTTTTAGCTTGTTCACCAGTAACTCTTTTTAAATTAACAACAACAGTATTTCTTGTTTTTAATTGATCAGCAATTTGTTGTGTTTCAGAAAACGCTCTTGGTTCTAATAAAACCAATTTAGTACTTCCATCATCACCAACTGCCTCTGATTTTTTCAAAGCATAAAATTGATCATTTAAATTATCAGTTTCCTCTTCTTCTGCTGAAAACCATTTTTTTAACATTCCCACTCTCTCATCCACCTTTACTCTTTAATTTTAACACATTTTATTATAAATGTGAATATATTTTAAAAAATTATTTTTTCACTAATATAATTAATAACTTCATCTAAGTTTAAAGTTATTTGTTCAGCTGTATCTCTGTTTCTTATTGTAACAGTATTATTATTTATAGTTTCATCATCAATCGTAATACAAAATGGTGTTCCTATAATATCATTTCTTTTATATCTTTTACCGATAGTCCCAGCCTCATCATAATTAACCATAAAATATTTAGTTAATTTTTCATAAACTTCTGTTGCTTTCTCACTGTGTAATTTTTTTATAAGCGGTAATACTGCTACTTTATAAGGAGCTAAGAAAGGGTGCAATTTTAATACTTCTCTTTCTTCATCTTTATAATAAGCATCAAACAAAATCGCTAAAATACTTCTGTCTACCCCATAAGTACTTTCAATAATATAAGGTGTATACTTTTCATTTGTTTCTGGATCTAAGTATTTCATAGTTTGACCACTATATTCTTCATGCCTTGATAAATCATAATCCGTTCTATTATGAGTACCATTAATTTCATCAAAGCCCCAAGGAAATTCATATTGAATATCACATGCTTCTTTGGCATAATGCGCTAATTTATCATGATCTTTAAATTTTAGTTTATTATCTTTAATACCTAAATCAGTATAAAATTTCTTACCATAATTTTTATAAAACTCATATATCTCTGAATCAGTACCTTCTTTACAAAAAGTTTGGAATTCCATTTGTTCAAATTCAATAGTTCT
>CAYJPP010000030.1:0-4517 GCA_964372175.1 uncultured Muribaculaceae bacterium | reverse complement strand
TTCTAAATGCTTTTCCTATTTGTCCAATACTAAATGGTAATTTGCTGCGACTAGTTCTTAATACATTTAAGAAATTAACATACTCACCTTGTGCATTTTCCGGTCTTAAATATATCTTCATTTTACTTTCCTCAGTCACACCTCTGTACGTTTCAAACATTAAATTAAATTCTCTAATATCTGTAAAATTACTTTTACCACATTTAGGACAAGGTATTTTATTTTCTTTAATAACACTTACCATTTCTTCATGAGTTAGTGAATCAGCATTATCAATGTTATTACTTTCTAATAACTTATCCGCTCTGTGTCTTGTTTTACATTCTTTACAATCAATTAATGGATCTGAAAAACTACCAACATGCCCTGATGCTTCCCAAACTTTTGGATGCATTAAAATACTAGGGTCAACTTCATACGAATTCATTCTCTCTTGAATAAATCTTTTTCTCCATGCATCTTTTAAATTGTTTTTTAATCTACTACCTAAAATTCCATAATCCCAAGTATTAGCTAATCCTCCATATATCTCACTACCTTGATAAATAAATCCATATTGTTTACATAAATTAACTAATTCTTCCATCGTTAGTTTACTCATAGTTTCCTCCTATTTCTGCTTTAAATAATTATTTATTATACAGTTTAAAAAATTAAAAAGCAATTACTTTTTAGTCATTTTTAATAATTGATTTTTCTTTTTAATTAAAACTTCACCAGTATTACTTGAATTTATATTAGTATATACTGTATTAGCAAGTGCATATAAATCTAAATGCTCAATTGCATGAGTGCTTTTTGTAAACACTTTATCTTTAATTATAACAGGAACTTTACCTGAAAAATTAATTAAAAATTTAGAAAAATTATCACTTTTAACTTCACGTTTAAACCCATACATTGAAGATATAACCAAAGTTACCCCTTCTTCTTCACTTACTTCTTCTAACAATTTAATTGTCATATCGATTTTCTTTAATTTTTCTAATATTTCATCAATAGTTGTAATACTCTCAATTGAATCATTTATAATAGTCAATTCAAATCTATCATCAGTACAAACCGTTTTTAAGTATTCTTTACTAGTTAAATTATTTTCATCTAATATTGAATGAATTAAATAATCATCAGATATTTCTCTTAGTCCGGTACAAAAATAATTTGTTCTTCTAATTTGATTTTCTGGACTAATCATTAATGCTTTAAAACCAAGTTTTTTTATACTATTAGTCATACAAATGTTAGAAGTCGGATATGAAAACATTGGAAAACTAACACCTTGCATAGGAAATAATGAAAATGTTTTATCAATCTTATTATATGTATTCAAACCTTCGGTTAACTTTTCCATATCAAAAGGAACATAGTTAAAGAAGAAAATACATGATTTTTCATTAAACTCAAATTTATTATCAAAATAAAATGGCTCAACGTTTTCAGGCGCTATATTAGAAGCCTCTAAACTAGTAAACTTTTTTTCTAACTCTCTCCACTTCTCACCCACACCATTATTTAATATTTGAATATATGTTTTAGCTTTATCTTTTAAGATATTAATACCAGATATAGTCTTTAACGGCAATTCTTTTAATCCATAGTTCAACTTTGTAATCACTTTGTCTATTTCTTTATAATCTAAAACATTTTTAGAATCAAGTAAAATATGTAAGTTAATTGGATTTTTTTTCTTGCTGTTAACATAATCAACAAAGTTTTTTAAATGTTCAAACGTTTTAGCATATTTAATTGTTACAAACAACTGAATAGTATAGTCCTCGGGCAACTGCTCAAACATATTTTTCATATGTGGGTTTGCATCAAATTTAAGTGAATATTCATCTAAAAAAGGATATGTTAAAGCATGCTTTGAACTAGTACTAAATGTTCTATATGAATTATATAAATCTAGTTCTGGTGATGATATTGTTCCAAATAAATATTCGTTAGTAAAACGTTCTAAATTAGGCATTAAATTAGAATTAAAAATATTATACGAGTCTTTTTGTTCAACCCCAAACCCATTCATTAAATATAAAACTGTTTTTTTCATTTTTATTTCCCCTTTATTATATAACTATATAATTATATCATAAATAAGTAATTATTTCATTAAAAAAATCATTAAATTAATGATTTTTAAGCTCCCCCTGTAACAAATCCATTCAAAGCCTTGAATATATTTTCTACTCCTGACTTAACTGACTTTGATAATAAATTAGATACATTTAGACCTGTTTTAGATAAAGAAGTTTGATAATTTTTGTTAACATCTACAACATAATCTTCTAATGATATATCTTTCCCATCTTTTATATCTTGTTCAAATTTTAATATTTGTTCTTGCGTTAAAGTCACTTGTTTAGATTTTTGATATTCAAAATAACCTAATTCGTTACTAAAATACATTGTTATAAAAACAGCAAATAACAAAAACATAAACCAGCCTAAAAATTTTGTCACTTTTTTTTTATCTTTCATTTAAGTATTCACCAACCAATCCACTAAATAAATTAACTGTGTTTAATACTTCTTCATAAGTGTTTTTATCTGCACCTAATTCCAGTAACATAACATCAGTACTTAAGTCTTGATTAAAGTGATAAGTTTTATCATATATCCCTCTTGTTAAAGTTGGATATTTTTCTTTTACAATATCATTAAACTTTATCGCTTTATCATAATTGCTATATGTTGTATTCATAACAAACATTATTTTAGCGTAATCAATATCATCTATATTAGTAGTAGATGATTCTTTTGGAATTGCATCTCTATGAATATCAATAATTAATTTTAAAGAAGGATAACTTGTTAAAGCATTTTCAACATACTTTCTTGATACTTCATAACTATCATTATAAGTTAAACCATTAGCAAGCAGTTCATTATAAACATTAGCTTCTTCAACTATTGTGTTAATGCCCATAGCATTTAGCTTTTCTTGTAAAACATAAGAAGCTGTTAACACACCTGGCCTTAACCCGTAATCAGTTATATATTCGTCTACATAGTATTCAGTTGGATGTGAATTGTATATGTACACAACTGGGTCAGATACAATGTTTTGATTATTAATATAAGTAAACATTGGCTCAGGCTTCTCATTCAAAACTAAATTACTTTCAAGTAATGAGACGGGATTATTTAGTTCTATATCAATAATATCCAATACAACATCATATAAATTATACTCCTCTTTATCAGCAAAATATGAATTAGAACTACTTAACATAAAAGAAATCATATTAGAATTAATATCAATTTTGTTTAATAAAAAATTAACTATCACAATAAATACTAACACTAATAAAAACCATGACTTTTTTCTTTTCATATTCTCACCTGCTTTAATATATTCATAATTTTACAGTAATATGAGAGAAGTATTTGTCGAAAAAAAAGATTTAACTCATTCTTTTAAATCTTTTTTGTTTTTCTTCTTTTCCAATATATTTTTTTAACTTCATAATTAAATTATATAAAGTATCATTGGATAATAACACATTAGTAGTTAAAAACTTATATTCAATATCAGTTAATATATTATTTACAAGTAATTCATCTAAATCAACTTTTAATAAAACCTTTTCTAGTTCTTTTAAATATATTTTTGTCAGTTTTAATGCCGCATCAGATTTACCATAAAAACTCTTAAATTTATCAGTACATTCTGTTAAAACCACATCTAAATATGAGCGACAAATACCAATTTCTTCTGCTAATACTTTCATGCTTTTTGTTACACCTGCTAATCCATAATACCCTTCAAAAACAGTTTTTTCATAACCGGTTAATTGTAAACTAAATAGTCTAGCCATAAAAATTAAATCTTTATCCTCCGTATTTCTTGTTAAAGAATCATCAACAATTTCATTTTCATTAATTTGATAATAGCTTTGCCCTGGCAGAAGACTTAAACATTTTGTTCTTTTTAAGCATTCATATAGTATACATTTAGATGCATAAGTTGAAAAACGAATATCCTTACTTATGTCATATGTATCTAATGCATTTATTAATCCTATTACTCCGTAACTTACATAATCATCAAAATTATCTATCGTCACACCATCAACATATTTAAGCATATATGCAACTAAATTAATATTAGATAAAATTATTTTTTCTCTTGCTAATAAATCCCCATTTTGATATTTTTGATATAATTTATCAAATTGTCTTTTTGTTAAAACTTTTTCTATTTCACCATAAGTAGTTATATTATACTTAGACATAAAAAACCTCCTGTAATCAAATATTATACATATTATTTTACAAAAAGCAATATTTAAACAAAAAAAAATCCAGAAGAGCGGGCCCAATAACGATAAAACCTGAATCAACCAGGTGGGCATCACATAAACGGTTTTAGGATCCTTAGATAAATCTAAGTTTTCAACAACGCCATTTAATTAGATTCCCTATAACGTTACTTAGTCGGTTTTTCTTGTGAGCTTATCGCTACTTCCAGATAAATATATTATACCACATTTTTAATTAATTATCTATACTTTTTT
>CAYJPP010000029.1:0-14716 GCA_964372175.1 uncultured Muribaculaceae bacterium | reverse complement strand
TAAGATAAAATTAAATTATTAATAAGTGGTGCGGTTGAGATTACAATTAAAAAAACTGATATTTAGGTATCAGTTTTTTTTAATATCTTCAATATATAAATTTACTTTATATGCCCAGCTAGTACTAGCGGCGTATTTAGAATTCATTAATTCGGGGGTGTTTAATCCTTTTTCTATATAATATTTATCTAACATTTCAATATACGAAATTATTCCTTCATCTAAGGAAGAAAAACTTTTATAAGAACCTCCATTACAACCAGGGCTACCCTTCATTCCGCCAACGTTGTTACATTGTTTAACTAATGTACTACAACTCCAAGTACAACCTGTTTCATGTAAAATGATAGCAGTTGCTAAATAAGGATCAACTCCAAGCTCCAATGATTTGGAAACAATTAGGCTACCTTTATTGGATATATCAGAATTTAAAGATGCATTAATTTGATCGATTAATTGATACTCTGTTAAATTATTAAATACAACAGGTCCCAATGATTTGATATGATCATAATCTGGAATCACTGCTACTCTATTATGTTCTTTTGTTTGTAATGTAACTTCTTCTTTGATAGGAACAAGTGTCATTAACCCTAAAAACATTAATGTATACATATACTTTTTCAATTATTTACCTCTTTTCGCTTCTCTATTATATTATATATTAGTAATAAATGCAAATTATATACATCATCTAAAAAATATTAAAATATACTTTATTATCACTTTTTATAAAAAAAGTATAAAAACTATTGCAATATATAGGGGAAGTATGCTAAAATTGTTTATGTGTGACATGCGAGGATGTGCAAGGTTGCCGATACGCCAGGTTAAGTTGTAAAAACTTATAACAGGTGCAGCGGGTTATTTGCTCGGAGCAAGTCTATACGTAGATATAGACGAAGGGAGGATATTATGTCTAAACAAAAAGTTCGTATCAGATTAAAAGCGTTTGAACACAAATCATTAGATAAGGCTTGTGCTAAAATCGTGGAAACTGTTAAAAGAAGTGGCGGTAATGTTACCGGACCAATTCCGTTACCAACTGAAATCGAAAAAATTACTATTTTAAGAGCTGTTCATAAATATAAAGATTCACGTGAACAATTCGAAAAAAGAACGCACAAAAGACTAATTGATATCCAACAACCAACAAAGGAAACTATTGAAGCATTAATGCATCTTGAAATTCCAGCTGGTGTTGATATCAACATTAAAATGTAGGAGGAAAAATTATGAAAGGAATCTTAGGTCGTAAAATTGGAATGACGCAAGTATTTACAGATTCAGGAAAATTGATTCCGGTAACTGTTGTATCTATTGAACCAAATGTAGTAACACAAATTAAAACAAAAGAAAACGACGGTTATGAGGCAATTCAATTAGGATTTGATACAAAACGTGAAAAGTTAGCGACGAAAGCTTCTATTGGGCATACCAATAAAGCAAACACTACACCTAAGCGCTTCTTTAAAGAAATTAGAGGTGTAGATGTTAACAATTATTCATTAGGGCAAGAAATCAAAGTTGATATTTTTGAAGCTGGTGAAGTTGTTGACGTAACTGGAACTACAAAAGGTAAAGGGTTCCAAGGTGTTATTAAAAGACACAATCAATCAAGAGGACCAATGGGACACGGATCACATTATCATAGAAAACCAGGTTCAATGGGAACTATGAGACCAATGCGTGTATTTAAAGGTAAAAAATTACCTGGACATATGGGAACATTAACTGTAACTATTCAAAACTTAGAAATCGTTGCTGTTGATTTAGAAAACAACTGTATTTTAGTAAGTGGAAATATTCCAGGACCTAAAAAAGGATTAGTAATAATCAAATCAGGAATTAAAGCAAACGGAAAAGTAAGAGAAGTAGAAAAACTAATTTCTTATGAACCAGTAATTGAAGAAGCAATTACTACTGAAACAGAAGAAGTTACAGCTCCAGAAAGCAAGGAGGCGTAATTTATGAGTAAATTAGATATAATTAATTTAAAAGGCGAAAAAGTTAGTAATGTTGAATTAAATAAAGAAATTTGGGGAATTGAACCAAATGACGCTGTTTTATATGACGCATTACGTTTAGCTAGAAATAACGCTAGACAAGGAACAGCAGATACTAAAACAAGAGCAGAAGTATCTGGTGGTGGTAGAAAACCATGGAGACAAAAAGGGACTGGTAGAGCAAGACACGGTTCTAATAGATCACCAATTTGGAGAGGCGGAGGAGTTACTTTCGGACCTACACCAAGAAGTTATTCTATCAAAATGAATAAAAAAGAAAGAAGATTAGCTTTAAAATCAGCACTTGCTTATAAAGCAATCGAATCAAAATTAGTTGTTATTGAAAAATTTGCTGTTGAAACAAATAAAACAAAAGATATGATTAAAACATTAGAAACTTTAAAACTTGAAGGAAAAGTATTAATCGTAGTTAATGAATTAACAGATAATGTAATCTTAGCAACAAGAAATTTAAAAAACATTCTATTACTAAGTGTTGGAGAAGTTAATACTTATGATGTAGTATTAGCAGATACATTAGTGATTGAACAAGCAGCACTAAAACAATTAGAGGAGGTGCTTGTATAATGGATAATTATAGAGATATCATTAAAAGTCCAATTATGACTGAAAAATCAACAGCATTAGCTGAAAACAATGTAATTACATTTTCAGTAGATGTTAAAGCAAATAAAACTCAAATTAAACAAGCAATTGAAAAAGTGTTTAATGTTAAAGTAGAAAGTGTTAATACAATTAATGTAAGACCAAAGAAAAAAAGAGTTGGTAAATACACAGGAACTACAAATAGAGTTAAAAAAGCAATCGTTAAATTAAAAGAAGGAAGTTCAATCGAACTAAACTAATAAGGAGGATACTATGCCAGTTAAAACATATAAGCCAATGACTAATGGGCAAAGAGGAATGAGTAAATTAGATTATTCTGAAATTACTAAATCAACTCCTGAAAAATCATTAGTTGTTACTTTAAATAAAAAATCTGGACGTAATAACCAAGGTAAAATCACTGTTAGACATCGTGGTGGTGGTGCTAAGAAAAAATACCGTATTATTGATTTCAAAAGAATTAAAGATGGTATTAAAGCAACAGTTACTGCTATTGAGTATGATCCAAACAGAACATCAAATATCGCGTTGGTTACTTATGCAGATGGCGAAAAAAGATATATTATTGCTCCAAAAGGATTAAAAGTTGGTGCTATCATTGAATCAGGAGAAAACGCTGATATCAAAGTTGGTAATGCACTACCTTTAAATAAAATCCCAGAAGGAACAACAGTTCATAATGTAGAACTAAAACCAGGAAAAGGTGGACAATTAGCTCGTTCAGCTGGTGCTGGTGTTCAAATCTTAGGATTTGAAGAAAGATATGCTTTATTAAGACTAGCGTCTGGTGAAGTAAGAAAAGTTTTAGCTACTAACAGAGCTACAATTGGTGAAGTTGGTAACGAAGATCATGAGTTAGTAAACATTGGTAAAGCAGGACGTAAACGTCACATGGGTATTAAACCTACTGTTCGTGGTTCTGTAATGAATCCTAACGATCACCCACATGGTGGTGGTGAAGGTAGAGCGCCAATCGGTAGAAAAGGGCCAGTTACTCCTTGGGGTAAACCAGCACTTGGACAAAAAACTCGTAAAACTAAAAAAGCTAGCGACAAATTAATAGTTCGTCGTAGAAAAAAATAGTGAAAGGATTTAAATTATGGCAAGAAGCTTAAAAAAAGGACCTTTCGTTGACAAACATTTAATGAAAAAAGTAAAAAAAGTTAACGAAAGCGGAAAAAAAGAAGTAATTAAAACATGGTCTCGCCGTTCAACAATTTATCCTGAATTTATTGGACACACATTTGCTGTTCACAATGGTAAAGAATTTATTCCAGTTTATGTAACAGAAGATATGGTTGGACATAAACTTGGAGAATTTGCTTTAACACGTAAATTTGGTGGACATGGCGATGACAAAGGGAAAAAATAATTCCTAAGGAAGGAGATATTTAGATGGAAGCAAGAGCGATAGCAAAAAATGTAAGAACAGTGCCTCGTAAAGCTCGTTTAGTTATAGATTTAATTCGTGGTAAATCTGTTGCAGAAGCTGATAAAATTTTAAAAAACTTAAATAAAGAATCAGCAAGATTAATCCACAAAGTATTAGTTAGTGCAACAGCTAATGCTGAAAATAATCTAGGACTTAAAAAAGAAAATTTAGTAATTGAAAAAGCATTCATCGATGAAGGCTTAGTAATGAAAAGAATGAAATTTGGTTCACGTGGACACGTAGACCCAATTAAAAAAAGAACAAGTCATATTACAATCGTTGTAAGTGACAAAAACTAAAAGAAAGGTGGTAAACAATGGGACAAAAAGTTAGTCCGATTGGACTTCGTATAGGCATCAATAAAAACTGGGAATCTAACTGGTATGCAGAAAAAGATTTCGCTAAATTTTTAAATAATGATATTAAAATTCGTAAGTTTTTAGGGAAAAAATTAAAAGATGCCTCAGTAGCAAGTGTATTAATTGAAAGAAATGCTACTAAAACGGATGTTATTATCAATACTGCTAAACCTGGTGTAGTAATAGGCCATGGTGGAGAAGAAATTGAAAAATTAAGAAAAGAATTAAATAAACTTGTTGGTGAAAATATTCAAGTATCTATTATGGAAATTAAAAAACCAGACTTAGTTGCCGCACTAGTTGCTGAAAATATTGCTCACCAAATTGAAAACAGAGTATCATTCCGTGTTGCTCAAAAAAGAGCAATGAGAAACGTTATGAAATCTGGTGCCAAAGGTATTAAAACAGCTGTTTCAGGGCGTTTAGGCGGAGCTGATATGGCAAGAACAGAAGGTTATGTTGAAGGAACTATTCCGTTACATACATTAAGAGCTGATATTGATTATGCTCATAAAGAAGCTGATACTACTTATGGTAAGATTGGTGTAAAAGTATGGATATACAAAGGTGAGATCCTTCCATCAAAAGGAGGTATGACAGGTGGCCGTAATACCAAAAAGAACTAAGTACCGTCGTCCTCACCGTTTACCGTATGATGGATTATCAAGAGGTAATACAGAATTACATTTTGGTGAATTCGGATTACAAGCATGTGAAGGTGCATGGATAACTCAAAACCAAATCGAAGCAGCCCGTGTTGCTATGAACCGTTATATGAAACGTGGAGGGAAAATATGGTTAAACGTATTCCCGCATTTATCATTAACTAAAATTCCGTTAGAAACTCGTATGGGTAAAGGGAAGGGTTCACCAGAAAAATGGGTAGCCGTAGTTAAGAAAAATAAAATTATGTTTGAAGTTGCAGGTGTAACTGAGGAAGTAGCTAGGGAAGCATTAAGACTAGCTATGCATAAATTACCTATTAAATGTAAATTTGTGAAAAGAGGTGAAGAACGTGAACAATAATGATTTAAGAAAATTATCAAATGAAGAATTAGTTAAAAAGATTTCTGAATGTAAAGAAGAATTATTCAATTTACGTTTTAGCCAAGCAACAGGAAATCTTGAAAAACCTTCAAGAATTAGAGAACTAAGAAAACTTGTAGCGCGTATGAAAACAATTATTCGTGAACGCGAATTAGAGGTGAAATAAGATGGAAAAAAGAGTAGAGTTAGTAGGTAAAGTAGTTTCTACTAAATGTGATAAAACAATTACAGTTTTAGTTGAAACTTATAAAAAAGATACAAAATACGGTAAACGTGTTAAGTATTCTAAAAAATTCGCTGCCCATGATGAAAAAAATGAAGCAGTAGTTGGAGATACAGTACGTATTTCTGAAACAAGACCATTATCAAAAACAAAACGTTATCGTTTAGTTGAAGTAGTAGAGAAAGCAATTATTTTATAATTGGTAGTCTAAGGAGGATTAATTATGATTCAACAAGAAAGCCGTTTAAAAGTTGCTGACAATTCAGGCGCAAGAGAATTATTAGTAATTCGTGTACTTGGTGGCAGCACGGTAAAAGCAGGTAATATTGGTGATATAGTTGTTGGAACTGTAAAAAAAGCTACTCCTAACAGTACAGTTGGCAAAGGAAAAGTTGTTAGAGCTGTAATTGTTAGAAGTGTATTTGGTTCAAGAAGAGAAGATGGATCTTATATTAAATTTGATGATAACGCTTGTGTTATTATTAAAGATGATAAAGGACCAGTTGGAACTCGTGTATTTGGACCGGTAGCTCGCGAACTTCGTGATTTAGGTTTCAATAAGATTGTATCACTTGCCAAAGAAGTGTTATAGGAGGATATTATGAACTTTAAAAAAGGAGATAAAGTAGTAGTTATCGCTGGGAAAAGTAAAGGTAAAGAAGGTTCTATATTAAAAGTACTAAGAGATGATAACAAAGTTGTCGTTGAAGGTGCTAATATGATAAAAAAACATGTAAAACCGAATGGACAAGGTACAGGATCTATCGTTGAGATGGAAGCTCCTATACACGCATCTAATGTTATGATGCAAGATCCAAAAACAAAAAAACCAACGAGAATTGGTCATACTACAAATAAAGCAGGTAAGAAAGTTAGATTTGCTAAAAAGTCTAATGAAAACCTTGATTAAGGAAGGAGGATATTATGAACCGCCTAAAAGAAATGTATAATAATACAATTAAAAAAGATTTACAAACTAAATATAGTTATAAAAGTGTTATGGAAGTTCCAAAACTAGATAAAATCGTTATTAATATTGGTGTAGGAGATGCTACTAGTAATTCTAAATTATTAGATGCTGCAATAAAAGAGTTAGAAACAATTACTGGACAAAAAGCAGTTGCGACTAAATCTAAAAAAGCAATAGCTGGATTTAAACTAAGAGAAAATCAACCAATCGGATGTAAAGTTACATTACGTGGTGAAAAAATGTATAATTTCTTAGATAAATTAGTGAGTATCACATTGCCACGTGTACGTGATTTTAGAGGGATTTCAGATAAAGCATTTGATGGACGTGGAAACTATACATTAGGATTAACTGAACAATTAATATTTTCAGAGATTAATTATGATGATGTAGTTAAAGTAAGAGGAATGGATATTGTATTCGTAACTACTGCTAAAACTAATGAAGAAGCCCATGACCTATTAAAAGGTTTCGGAATGCCATTTAAAAAATAGGAGGATATTATGGCTAAAAAAAGCATGATTGTTAAAGCTAGTCGTAAACCTAAATTCAAAGTACAAGGATATACTAGATGTCAAAAATGTGGTAGACCGCATTCAGTTTTGAAAAAGTATGGAATTTGTAGAATTTGTTTTAGAGAATTAGCTTACAAAGGACAAATACCAGGTGTTAAAAAATCAAGTTGGTAAGAAAAGGAGGATTATATGGTAACAGATCCAATCGCAGATATGCTTACGAGAATTCGTAATGCTAACATAATGCGTTATAAGGAAGTTGAAGTACCATCTTCAAAAGTAAAATTAGAAATTGCTAAAATACTTAAAAATGAAGGTTTTATTTCAGAATTCAAAGTTAAGAAAAACGACGTTCAAGATATTATCGTATTAAGTTTAAAATACAGTGAGAAAAAAGAACGCGTTATTACAGGTTTAAAAAGAATTTCTAAACCAGGATTAAGAGTTTATGCTAAGGCTACTGAAATGCCAAAAGTGTTAAATGGATTAGGAATCGCTATCGTGTCAACTTCAAAAGGAATTATGACCGGTAAAGAAGCTAGAAATGCAAGCCTTGGTGGCGAAGTATTAGCTTATATTTGGTAGAAAGGAAAGATTACAATGAGTCGTATTGGTAACAGAATATTAGAAATTCCAGCAAACGTTACAGTAACAGTTGAAGGAAATACTGTTAAAGTTAGCGGTCCAAAAGGTGAACTTTCTACTGAAATTAATAGAAATATCACAGTTAAAGTTGTTGATAATACATTAGAAACAATAAGAAAAAATGATAATTTCAAAAACTTTCATGGAACTGCTAACGCTAATATCAAAAACATGATTATTGGTGTAACAGAAGGATATGAAAAAAAATTAGAAGCAGTTGGTGTAGGTTACCGTTTTGCAATTAAAGGTACTGAATTAGTAGTAACTGCTGGATACTCTCATCCTGTTAATGTTGTTATTCCAACAGGAATTAACTTAGAAAATCCAAGTAATACAGAATTAGTTATTAAAGGGATTGATAAACAACTAGTAGGTGAGTTTGCGGCTAATGTTCGTAAAATTAGAAAACCAGAACCATACAAAGGTAAAGGGATTCGTTATTCAGATGAACATATTATCCGTAAAGTTGGTAAAAAAGCTGCTTAAAAAAAGTAAAGGAGACGTTTAAATGATTAAAAAAGAATCACGTAATGTTGCGCGTCTTGCTAGACATACTCGTGTACGTAATAAAGTTTCAGGAACTAATGAAGTACCACGTTTAAATGTTTATAGAAGTAATAGTAATATATTTGCTCAAATAATCGACGATACAACAGGTACAACTTTGGTTAGTGCTTCTTCAATTGATAAAGAATTAAAATTAGAAAACGGTTCTAATGTTGAAGCAGCAAAAAAAGTTGGGCAACTATTAGCTAAACGTGCAAAAGATAAAAAAATTAAAAAAGTCGTTTTCGATAGAGGTGGATACCTATATCATGGTCGTGTAGAAGCATTAGCTGATGCTGCACGTGAAAACGGATTAGAATTTTAGGAGGAAAATATGGAAAGAACTAGAAGAGAACCAAAACCGAAATTATTCGATGAAGAAATTATTAATATCGGGCGTGTTACAAAAGTAACTAAAGGTGGTCGTCGTTTCCGTTTTTCTGCCACAGTAGCTGTTGGAGACCGTAAAGGTCGTGTAGGAATTGGAACTGGTAAAGCAAATGAAGTACCAGATGCAATTAAAAAAGCAGTAGCAGCTGCAACTAAAAATGTTATTACTGTTAGTGTAGTAGATGGATCTATCCCTCATGAAGCACTTGGTGTTAGAGGCGCTAGTAAAATTTTACTTAAACCTGCGGGAGCTGGTACTGGGGTTAAAGCCGGTGGAGCTGTAAGAAGTGTTGTAGAACTTGCAGGTGTTAAAAATATCTTATCTAAATCTCTTGGGTCAAATACTAAAATTAATATGGCGTATGCAACGTTAGAAGCGTTAAAATCTCAAAGAACTGTTGAACAAGTAGCAGCTTTAAGAGGGAAGAAAGTGGAGGAAATTATCTAATGAAATTACACACTATGAAGCCTAACGAAGGCGCTACAAAAGCAAGAAAAAGAGTTGGTAGAGGTGTTGGTTCAGGATTAGGAAAAACATCTGGTAAAGGTCATAAAGGACAAAATGCTCGTTCAGGTGGAGGAGTTAGACCAGGTTTTGAAGGTGGGCAACAACCATTATTCAGAAGAATTCCTAAACGTGGATTCAATAACGCTAATTTCAGAACTGAATATGCAGTTATTAATTTAAGTGATTTAAATAAATTTGAAGATGGAGCAATTATTACTCCTGAATTATTAAAAGAGATGGGACTTGTTAAAAAACAATTAGATGGGATTAAAGTTTTAGGATTTGGAACTTTAGAAAAAAAATTAACAGTAAAAGCACATAAATTTTCAGAAAGTGCAAAAGTGCAAATAGAAAAATTAGGTGGGAAAACTGAGGTGATGTAATATGTTTGGAACTATCAAGCAACTATTTAATAGTAAAAATAGAGATATTCAAAAACGTATTTTATTCACTCTTACGTGTTTATTTATTTATGTTCTTGGTAAAGCAATAATCGTACCAGGAATACCAGAAGAGGCATTAGGCACTGAAACATTAGGTTTTTTAGAAATGATTAACTTAATGGGTGGTGGCGCACTAAGTCAATTTTCAATATTTGCCTTAGGGGTAATGCCATACATTACTGCTTCCATTATTATTCAAATCTTAGCTATGGACATTGTTCCTTATTTAGCTGAATTAAGAAAACAGGGTGGAACTGGTAAAAACAAAATGAATCAAATTACTAGAATTACTGGTATCATATTAGCTTTCGTTCAAGGATATGTTTATTCATTTTCTTATTTAGAAGGTTTCGGTGGTATTGGAGCAATGGATTATTTACAATTTGCAATAGTATTAACTGCTGGTACAGCGTTATTACTATGGATTGGAGATCAAATTACTTCAAAAGGTATAGGTAATGGGATATCATTAATTATTATGGCGGGAATTGTATCTAGTTTACCAACAATGTTCATGACAGCATTTAATGATTTTATGGCCGATGGAACTATTGGAATTGTATGGTTTGTAGTTTATGTACTTGTGTATGTAGCTATTATATTAGGAGTTGTATTTATTGAAAATTCTGAAAGAAGAATCAATGTTCAATACGCTAATAAAACTAATCATTCATTAGGTAAACAAAATTATATACCGTTCAAACTAAATTCTGCTGGGGTAATGCCAGTTATCTTAGCATCCGCACTAGTTGCAATACCAGCGTTTATCGCCCAAGTAGTAGGTAATGAGGCTTTTGAAATCTTTGTTACAAAATATTTAGGAATGGACGCACCAATAGGATTTGCAATTTATATCTTAGCAATATTTGCATTTGCGTTTTTCTATACATTTATGCAATTAAAACCAAAAGATATGAGTGTTAATTTAAATAAAAATGGTGGATTTATTCCTGGGATTAAACCAGGAAAAGAAACAGAAAATTATATAAGTTATGTGTTAAAAAGATTAACAACATGTGGAGCATTATTTTTAAGTATATTAGCTGGAATGCCAGTCATATTTGGAATAATCTCAGGTTTACCAGCTACTGTAACATTAGGTGGTACTGGATTACTAATCGTTGTTGGTGTTGCACTTGAAACTTATAAACAATTAGAAAGTCAACTACAAAGTAGAAGTTATAAAAGAAGGTAATAGATGTTAAATATAATTTTAATAGCCCCTCCTGCCGCTGGCAAAGGGACTCAAAGTGAATTATTGACTAAAAAATATAATATCCCTCATATATCTACGGGAAGACTTATTAGACAAGTTAATGATGAAAACATAAATAAATTATTAGCAACAGGTCAGTTATTGGATGATAAATTTGTTTTAAACTTATTAGAAAAAAGATTGAAAAATACTGATTGTTTAAATGGATTTATAATGGATGGTTTTCCAAGAAATATAAATCAAGCTAAAATGTATGATGAGTTAATGAATGAGATACATTCAAATACAGTTGTTATATATTTTGATATTGATAAAGATTTAGCTATGAAAAGAGCGATTGGAAGATTAGAATGTAAAAATTGTAGTGCGATATATAACGATCAATTTTTAGATAGTAGTCCTAAGGAATCATTAATTTGTGATGTTTGTGGTCAACAACTTAGTAGAAGAGTTGATGATACAGAAGAAACGTTTAAAAAAAGATATGATGAATATCTAAAAGAAACATATCCTTTGATTGAATATTATAAGAATAAAAATATGTTATACTTTGTTGATAGCAGTATTAATAAAGAAACTACTTTTAATCAAATAGAAAAAATAATTAGAGGAATAAATGAATAGAACTGAAAAACTAATAATGGCAGGAAAGATTGTTGGAGAAACTCATATATATTTAAAACAGTTTATTAAACCAGGTATAACTACTTTGGAATTAGATAAACTAGCATATGAGTTTATAGTATCAAAAGGTGCTGTTCCTTCTTTTCTACATTATGGTGGTTATCCTGCTTCTATATGTACATCTGTTAATGAACAAGTAGTACATGGGATACCTAATAATTATAAGTTAAAAGATGGCGACATTATATCAATTGATATAGGCGCTTGTTATCTTAATCATCACGGAGATTCCGCTTGGACTTATGAAGTGGGAGTTATTAGTGAAGAAGATAAGTATTTATTAAAACATACTGAACAAGCATTATTTGAAGGTTTAAAAATGGTTAAACCTCATAACTATATTGGTGATATAGGATATGCAGTTGAAACTTATGCATTAAAACATAACTTAGGTGTAGTTAAAGAATTAGTTGGACATGGAGTTGGTAAAAACTTACATGAAAAACCTGATATACCTAATTATGGAAATAAAAAAACAGGACCAATTATTAAAGAGGGAATGGTATTAGCAATTGAACCAATGTTAAATTTTGGGACTGCTGATATTAGAATCTTAGATGATGGTTGGACCATAGTAACAGCCGATAAAAAAAAATCTGCTCACTTTGAACATACTGTTTTAGTGACTAAGACCGGCTATGAAATATTAACGAAGAGGTGATTAAATGGCTAAGGATGATGTAATCGAAGTTCAAGGTAAAGTTGTTGAAGTCTTACCAGGTAATGAGTACAAAGTTCAATTAGAAAATAAACATACTGTAATCGCTCGCGTTTCTGGCAAAATCCGAATGAATAAGATTCGCATTTTATCAGGTGATACAGTTGTTATAGAAATCTCACCATATGATTTAACACGCGGGCGTATTACTTACCGAAAATAGTAGGAGGGACTTATGAAAATTAGACCATCAGTAAAAAAAATGTGTGAAAAATGTAAAGTAATTAAAAGAAATGGAAAAGTACGTGTAATTTGTACTAATCCAAAACACAAACAAAGACAAGGTTAATAGGAGGTGTTTATATGGCACGTATTAAAGGTGTAGATATACCAGATAAAAAAAGAATTGAAATCGCATTGACTTATGTTTATGGTATTGGTAGATCATTATCTAAAACTATATTAGAAAATGCCAAAATTGATATTAATAAAAAAGCTGGGGAATTATCAAATGATGAATTAGTAGCTATCCGTGATGAAGTTAATAAATACTTAACTGAAGGTGATTTACGTCGTGAAGTAAATATGAATGTAAAAACTAAGATGGAAATTAATAGTTATGAAGGGAATCGTCATAGAAGAGGATTACCAGTTAGAGGTCAAAGAACAAACAGAAATGCTAGAACTCGTAAGGGGAAAGGTAAAACTGTTGCAAATAAGAAAAAATAGCTTTCAAAGGAGGTTAAATTATGGCTTATAAAGCAAGAAAAAGAAAAGTTAAAAAGAACATACCTGAGGGAAAAGCATACGTTCATTCAACTTTCAATAATACTATTGTAACTATTACTGATACAAATGGTAATGCGATTAGTTGGGCATCTGCTGGTACTTTAGGATTTAAAGGTAGCAAAAAATCTACTCCATTTGCTGCTGGTATGTCAGCAGAAGCGGCAGCAAAAGCTGCTATTGAAATGGGACTTAAAAAAGTAGAAGCATACGTTAAAGGTTTAGGTTCTGGTAGTGAGACTGCTATTAGATCATTACAAGCGGCGGGGTTAGAAGTAACAAGTATTACTAATATCACACCAATTCCACACAATGGATGCCGTCCACCAAAAAAACCAAGAGGTTAGGAGGATTTAAATGCTAAATTTTGAAAAACCAGCATACAAAATTACTGAGTATGTTGAAAATAATAATTATGGGAAATTTGAATTAGAACCACTTGAAAGAGGGTTCGGTACTACATTAGGTAATGCGCTTAGAAGAGTTATGTTATCTAGTATGCCAGGTAGTGCGATTGTTGCTGTTAAAATTGATGGCGTAGCTCATGAATTTCAAACAATTGAAGGTGTTGTAGAAGACGTAACAACAATAATTTTAAATTTAAAAAGTGTTGTTGTTAAAGTTGATTCTGCTACTGAAGATGAAGAAAAAATTATAAAACTATACGCTGATAAAGAAGGTGTAGTTAAAGCTAGTGATTTAGTATGTGATACGGGAGTTGAAATTATCAATCCTGATTTAGAAATAGCTAATATTGCCAAAGGTGGTAAATTAGATATGGAAATGATAGTTACAACAGGTAGAGGATACGTTCCTTCACATGAAAATAAAGTACATTTAGAAAATAAAAAAATAGGATTTATTCCTATGGATGCTTTATATTCACCTGTTGAATTAATTAGTTATGAAGTTGAAACTGCTCGTGTTGGACAAGATGCAAGTTTTGATAAATTAGTTTTAAGTGTTAATACAAATGGTTCATTAAGACCAGAAGAAGCATTAGCGCTTGGATCTAAAATATTAATTGAACATTTTAATATCTTAGTTAATTTATCTGATATTTCTGATATGACAGGTATAATGACAGCAAAACAAGAAGATAGCAAACTAAAAAAATTGGAAACTCCAATTGAAGATTTAGATTTCTCTGTAAGAGCATTTAATTGCTTAAAAAGAGCTAACGTTAACACACTAGGTGATTTAGTTGAAAAATCTGAGTTAGAAATGATGAAAATTCGTAACTTAGGTAAAAAATCATTAAAAGAAGTTATCGATAGAGTCAAAGATATGGGACTTAGATTCCGTGATGAAGATTAGGAGGTAATTTATGTATAGAAAATTAGGACGTACTAATAAACATAGAAGAAGTATGCTTGCTAACTTAACAAAAGACCTAATCATGAATGAAAGAATTGAAACAACTGAAACAAGAGCAAAAGAAGTTCGTAAATTTGTTGATAAAATGATTTCTTATGGTAAAAAAGGGACATTAGTTGCAAGAAGAAATGCCTTAGCATTCGTACACAATGACAATGTTGTAGTTAAAAAAGTATTTGATGATTTAGCCCTACGTTTTGCAAAACGTCAAGGTGGATACACTAGAATATTAAAATTAACTGAACGTCGTGGGGATGATGCTTTAATGGTAATTTTAGAATTAG
>CAYJPP010000028.1:0-15543 GCA_964372175.1 uncultured Muribaculaceae bacterium | reverse complement strand
ATACTCTAACATCACACTAACTCCTTCTTATAATTAGGAGATATTAGGTCAATACTTGTTCCATTATCAAAATATATAATATTATTCTTTTTATCTATTTTTCTAACTCGTTTCTCATTCACTAAACAAGCCCTGTGCGTTTTAGTTAGTAAATCACCTGCAAGTTCTTTAATTTCAGTTAATGATTTGCTAACTTTGTATTCGTCATAAGACGTAACAATAACAGCTTTTCTCTCAAAACTATCTCTTGTAACATATAAAATATCATCAATAGGAACTAAATAAACAGTACTATAATCTTGTATTTTAATAATTCTTCTTTTACCAAGTATATCAATCGCTTCTTTCAAAGCCTTATTCATGTTGTTATCGAAATCATCAAATTTACTAATAAGCGCTAAGGTTAATAATATTTTCTTAGCTACTAAATTACCTAAATCTTCATAAGCAGTCATAAATAAGATAACACTGTTAAGATCACTGTTTCTAATTTTTCTGGCAACATCAATTCCAGAACTGGTTTTAGTTTCAATATCCATAATATAAATTTTATTAGCCAATGGCTCTTCCATAACTTTCATAAATTTAAGATCATAATCATTAAACTTATGAATTTTGTATTCATAACAACTCCCCATCATTAATGAATCAATCATTTCTACTACTTTACTTACATACTTCTCTATATCATCAACAATAATAAAATTAATCATTCAAACCTCCGTATGCCGACTGTAAACATTATATCATAATTATATTTTTTAAACAATAAAAAAAGTATGATTTAAATCACAACTTTACATTCCTTTTTTTATTATATTGCAACATAAAAACAACTAAAATAATATCTTATGTATCACTTTCATTTCCAATTAATCCAGCTTCTTTTAAAATCCCATATACACATGAATAACTTCTTCTTCCATAGAACTTACAAAACTTTAAAATGCTTGCATTACTTCGTTTATATAAATCAATTATATACATTTTTTCTTTTAAACTTATTTTATTAACAGGTTCTTTACTCTTGTTACCATGTTCGAAACTAATTTTATTTTCTAATAACTCTTTTTTTAATTTTAAAATATATTTTTCATGATACCCTGTTATTTCAGCAATCTCTTTATAGGTCATAAAACTTTTATTTTTCAATTTATCAACTATTAATTTAGCAGCATATTTTTTCTTATCCATTATATCACCTATTCACATTATATCATAAAGTAATAAAATTGCAAAATATAAAAAAACCACTAATTAGTGATTTCTATTATTTCATTTACACTGCCTTCTTGATATTTAATATTGATTACATCACCAACCATAATAAATGGTAATACTGTTTCATTTATTTTTAAATTAGCTTTATAAATTCCATTACTAGTTTTAAAATAATAAAATGTATTTCCATCTAAAACAGCTGTGGTTATATTCAAAATATCTATTTGGTTTTCCAATATACCTGTGGATATAAATGAATCTCCTAAGTAAGTGTCAACAGCATGTTGTATTCCTAATGAACTATCTGTTACTGATACTATCTGATAGTCAGTATAGTCAACAAGAGCATACATTTTAACTAATCCAGCATTATCTTTTAAACTCATCAAATATGTTGGCTTTTCATTTAAATTAATTAATAACGGAAACGTTGATGTATAGTTTAAATGTTGAACTTGCCCTTTCGCAGAATCCATAGCAGAGTATTCTTCCGCGCCAGCCACATTGTATATTTTAGTTTCTTTTGTTCTTAAATTAGCCATAACAAATCCGATATTTGATTCATCACTAGCAACTGAGGTTATACCTGTGTACAAGTAAACATCCCCATTTAAAGTTAAGTAATTATAACCCTCTGTTGGCATTACAACTTCTTTTTGGCCAAATACAGAATTTAAAAAACCATTCTTATAAGCTCCCCAATCTGATAGTTGGCTTATAACTAAATCAGATGAATAAACGTGGTCTACCCAAGTCGGAACTTCATTTATATCATATTTAGTACTAGTACCATCCACAGGATTAAATATAATTAATCCATCAGTAGCAGGTTTTAAGCCTACTAATGAATACTTAATAGTTGGTATTATCCAATAAGGATTGCCTTCATCATCAAGTTCAAAAGTTGCTTCTCCAAAATTTTCAAATAAATAATCAAATCTTAATCTACGATATAAATCTTCTCCAAAATATGCAGAAGGCATATATTTCATTCCTTGTTCTAATCTAGTTAATGTAGATTCACCATTTACAGAGTTAACCGTAATGTATCCAGGAATCCCAGAATCTTTATTAGTAAAATATTTAATTATTCCGTCATATTCTAATGGTGTAACTCGCATAATTGTGTCTTGATAAGTTATTTGAGTATACAAAGTTGACACATAAAATTGACTAACTAAATCCGTTAACTGCCCCATCACTCTATCCCCTAGCTTAGTAGATGAATCTTTATCCAATAAAGCTAAGGAATTAAAATCAACTGGTTTAATATCTGATGTGAAATCTCCGCTTTCAACAGATATTCTTTCATAATAAGATGAAGCATTAAATAATGGCCCACCAAATATATTAACGATTGATATTAAAGGCAACAAAACAATTAATATCAAAATAAAATACAACAACTTAGGAATTTCACTTTTTCTTTTTTTAGCTATTATATCTATATTCTTGTTTATATCCATATTACAAACTAAAAACAATATAGATATAATTAAACTTATAATTACAAAATATCCCCAAAATTGAAATGATGATATATTAATAGGGGGTAAAACTAGGTAATAACTAACAAATATAATAAACAAACTAATAATACTTAATATAATATTTTTTTTCATTTTCTACTCCGTTCTTAAAGCAATAACAGGATCTTTTTTACTTGCCATTTTAGCCGGTATAAATCCACCTAAAACAGTTAAAACTAAACTTATTATAATTAATAATAATGCATGTAATGGGTTTAAAACTGCAACATTAGATAAATCAGTTAACTCATAAATAATTATGTTCGCTGGAATAGTTAATAACACCGCTATTGTTACTCCAAGTAACCCAGAAAATAATCCTATAATAAATGTTTCAGAGTTAAATACACGAGTGATATCTTTTTTTCTTGCTCCTAAACTTCTTAGAACACCAATTTCTTTTGTTCTTTCTAATACTGATATATATGTTATTATTCCAATCATAATACTAGATACAATCAAGGAAATAGCTGAGAACGCAATTAAAACTATCGTAATAGCATCCATAATACTACCTGATAATGACGTTATCATTTCAGCCATGTCTGTATAAATAATTTGATTTCCCTCATCGAATTTATCATTATAAGAATCTAATTCGTTTAAAATATATTCTTTACTATCAAAATCTTTTGGGAATATCTGTATCATAACTGGATATGTATTATATCCTAAGTAAGCTAACATATTATCTTTTGCTTCAACACCTGTTTCATCAGCCTTAAACCTTTCACCAGTAAAAATATTATAATCAGATGTTAATTGTGCTTTAACTATCTCCGAGTCTTTATTAAGTTCAACAACCGACTGTGTAAGTTCATCTGTGTATAAAACTCCCATTGATTGCTCATAAATTACATTCCCCTCTTTACCTCTAACAACACCTGTAACAGTTAGAGTAATGGCTTCTTCACTGTTGTATTCAGTAGTTAAATCCATTTTAGGAATGAATACTCCGTTTAAATTTTGATAGTAATTATCATTTGAAATTATTTTAATTTCTTTTCCAATTAAATCTTGAATATTAACCTTTGAATCAATAGGTAAACCAAACAATTCTAATATATCTTCTGATAAGTAGTTATAAGAGTCAACTGCTATAACTATTTCATTTTTATTAGTTGGTAACTCACCAGTTAACAAGTCATAATTTTTTTCGATAACTTCATTTTTATTTTCACCTAGTGAGGTGGGTAAAGATGTAAAATACATTTTATTTTCAATTAAAGTAACTTCTCCATTTACATTAGCAAATAAATTTAAATTTGCGATTCTTGTATATCCAATTCCACTTACTTTTGAAGTATCTAAATTTTCGATCATATTTAGGTATTCATCAGTAAATACATTAGTATGAATTAATTGTTCTTCATAAGAAACCATCGGGTTAATCATGTTATCAGTAGGGAATTCACCGTTCGATTCCTTTTCATCTTGAAAATCTTGCATGGTTGCAGGATCTATTTCCATTGATTGCTGACTCACCATAATTGGTAAACTTGATAGTGTGTTTTTTTCAAATTCTTGTATTTGTAAATCAAACCCATTTGAAAGTGATAAAATTAAAGCAATCCCTATAATACCAATAGAAGAAGCTAATGCCGTTAGAAAAGTTCTCCCTTTTTTAGTCATAACATTCATAAATGATAAAGATAATGCTGTTAGATATGACATTTTAGATTTTTTAATTCTTAAAACTTCTTTTTTCTCTTTTTCATTATATGGATTACTATCTGATATTTTTTCTCCATCTTTAAACTCGACTATTCTATTCGAATATTCTTTGGCAATTTCTGGATTATGAGTAACCATAATAACTAGTTTATCTTTGGCAATTTCTTTAATTAATTCCATAATTTGAACACTAGTAGTTGAATCAAGCGCACCAGTTGGCTCATCTGCTAGTATTATTGTTGGATCATTGGCAAGAGCTCTTGCTATTGCAACTCTTTGCATTTGTCCACCAGATAATTGATTAGGTTTCTTATGAACATGTTCTTTTAATCCCACTTTGGTCAAAACTTCAAAAGCTTTTTTACGTCTACTTGTTTTAGAAATACCACTTAAAGTCATTCCCATTTCAACATTAGCTAAAATAGATATATGAGATATAAGATTATAACTTTGAAATACAAAACCAATACAATTATTTCTATAACTATCCCAATCAGCATCTTTAAATTTTTTAGTAGACTTCCCACTTATAATTAGATCCCCTTCATCATATCTATCAAGCCCACCAATTATATTTAATAATGTCGTCTTTCCAGAACCAGAAGGTCCCAAAATTGCCACAAACTCATTTTTCCTGAACTCTACATCAACACCTTTTAAAGCATGCTGTGTAAAATCACCAGTTTTATAACTCTTTCTTATTTTTGTTAATTTTAACATTTTTCACCTTTCCTTATTCATAATTATATGATGCGAAATATCATATAAGTAATGAAAAAGATAATTAATTATTATCTTCTACCTCGTTTAAAATTGACTCCATTTTACTAATAATTCCAGTTAACTTATCGTTTTTTTCTTTTTCTTTTTTATACATTTGTTCATAATTAATATCATCAATAATCTCATCATCAAATTCATCTATTAGATTACTACATTTTTCTTCTATAATTGGTTCGATAACGTTTTTATTTTCTTGTAATAAATTAACTAAATTACCTTGTAGTTTAAATATTCTACTATCTTTTAATACTAAGTCTTCAAGTTTTTCTTCATTTAAATCAATTATTTGTAAATCAATTCCATCACGATTGTTTTTAATAATTTCTTTAATTATACCTTTTATTAAGTCCCATTCACCATCATCTGAATCTTCAATAATCGATAAGTAATTAGATTTCTTTTTCGCTATATATAGTTTAGTATATCCGGCTTCATCAAACTCATTTAATGAATATATTAAATATTCGTTATCATTATTTTCAAAATATCTAATTACTTCAACATCTATTAACTCATTGTCCATATTATATATTTTTCTATTGTTCAAATAACCATCTCCTTATTCCATTATAAATCATTATGAATGATTTGAGTGCATTTCTTTTTTAGCTTCTGTCATTAATGTTGTTACATTCGTCTCTATTTCTCTTAGCGCTTTTTTATCAATATTTGATAATTGAACTTCCTCTTTAACTGTATCAACTTTAATTTTCCCCCAAATAATTCCCATTGAAATTGAAATATCATTATATAAGTCTGGGGTAATAGTTAAATACAAATGACCAAACAATAATCTTTTTTGCCCAATCATTATCCTTTTATCTGTTACGGCAACAACATATGTTGAGAAAATATCAAATGATGAAGTGTTTTTTTGACATGCGAACACATATTTCAATTCTTCATCCGGATTAATATACATATCTATAATCTTAGAATTTTGCAGTAGTCTCCATGCGACTGTTCCAGGATGATTTTTTTTAAACTCACTTACCATTTGAAATGTTTTACTCATTTATAACACCTTCTCCTTCAAAAAAGTCAACATATTCTTCTTCTGTTTGTAAACCTTCTAAAACATCAATCATTTGACCATTTTGTAATATCAATGTTACAGGCGTTCCCCATTCAGTAGAAAAATAATCTATGCTACTAGTTAGTTCATTAAACTGTTCTTCTGTTTCAATATATGATGTATTTAAATAATTTATTTCTGTACCATATTTTTCATTAATATCATTTAATACTAATTTTGCCTCTACACAATATGAACATGTACTTTGACCAACAACAACAATTGATTTTTCAGGACTTGCTAATAATTGTTTATATTCATCAATATTAATATATTTTAAGTTTAATACTTCTTCATCAGCAATAATATCATTTTCTTGCAAAAATTTAAATGTATAATCATAATCTGTATATCCTTCTTGTTCCGCCACTACTTCACCATTTGAAACGATTGCCATGTAAGGTGTTCCAACAGAACTTTTACCAATTTTAGCCATTATTTCACTCGAATGACTTGTTCCTAACTCATCAGTGTTTACATATAAATAATCAAACTCATATCTTTCAGCCATTTCTTCTAATGATGGTTCTAGAAGCCCACAATAAGAACAAGTAGGTCTTCCAATATAAATTAGTTGATTATCTGCATTATTAAGTTTTTCATTAAATACAGCTAAAACTTCTTCACTTTTTTGATTGCTGCCAGCTATTAACACTATTGCCATAATCCCTGCAACAAGTATTGCCAAAATTAGGAATAATTTAGTTGTTTCGTTAGATTTTTCTTTTACTACTTCTTTTTCTTCTAAATCTTGTTTTCTTGCATCTTCCAACTTTTTATTATACTTATTTCTTTTTACTTCATCACTTAAAGTTTCGTATGCAGTTACTATTTTCTTATATTTAGCTTCAGCATTTTTTTCAGTTGAAACATCTGGGTGATTTTTTTTTGATAACTTTTTATATGCAGTTTTTATTTCTGCTAAACTAGCATCTTCTAAAACCCCTAATATTTCGTAATAATTTTTTCTCATATTATCCTACTTTCCACAACACGATTTATATTTTTTCCCACTTCCACAAGTACATAAATCATTTCTTCCAATTTTAACAGTTTTTTTAACTGTTTTAGTTTTTTCTTTTCCATCGTTGGAAATTTGTTCTTTAACTACTTCTTCACGATTAGAATTTTGTCTGATTTCGGCTTTTAATAAATACATAACAGTTTCTTTTTCAATTGCATCTAATAAATTATCAAACAGTTCAAATCCTTCTTTTGTATATGCACGTAGTGGGTTTTCTTGGGCATATCCTCTTAATTGAATCCCTTCTCTTAATAAAGCCATCGAATTTATGTGTTCCATCCAATGTGTATCAATCACTCTTAAATAAATAGCTTTTTCAAATTCGCTAATTAACTCAATAGGAGCTTGTTTAACTTTTTCCTCATATTCAGACATTAACTTTTCATAAACATATTCAATTAAATCTTCATCTGTTAAATCTGCTATGTCATTGATACTAATTTTATTTTTTAACAATTGATTATTGATAAGTTCTAATATTTCATTTCTTGCTTTACCATTAACTCCACTACCATCGTTATGGGCTAAAACAAATCTTTCAACGAATTGTTTGAAAACATTTAAAATAGTTTCATGGATAGATTCATTTTCTAATATTTCATTTCTTCTGTCATAAATTATTTCGCGTTGGTCATTAACTACATTATCATAATCTAATAAATTTTTACGGTTATCAAAGTTATTTCCTTCAACTCTCTTTTGAGCTGTTTCGATCGAGCCAGATAACATTTTCATGCTTATTGCTCTATCCTCAGAAAAACCTGCCTTTTGTAATAATGTTTTAGCTCTATCTGTTCCAAATCTTACCATTAATTCATCTTCAAAAGATACGAAGAATTTTGAATACCCTGGATCTCCTTGACGACCTGAACGCCCACGTAATTGGTTATCTATTCTTCTTGATTCATGACGTTCTGTCCCTATTACACATAACCCACCAAGTTCTTTAACACCTTCACCAAGTTTAATATCCGTACCACGTCCAGCCATATTTGTCGCAATAGTAACTGAGCCTTTAATCCCTGCATTAGCAATTATTTCTGCTTCACGAGCATTATTCTTAGCATTTAAAACTTCATGCTTAATTCCGTGTTTTTTTAATAACGAACTAATTAATTCACTTGTCTCAACCGCAATAGTTCCGACTAATACCGGTTGTCCAGTTTTATTTCTTTCTTTTATTTCTTCAACGATTGCTTTATATTTACCTTTTACGCCTGGATAAACAACATCAATAACATCGTCTCTTGCTATTGGTTTATTAGTAGGAATTTCAATAACATACATATTATAAATGTCTCTAAATTCTTCTTCTTCTGTTTTAGCTGTTCCTGTCATTCCAGATAATTTTTCATACATTCTAAATAAATTTTGAAAGGTAATAGTCGCTAATGTTTTGGTTTCTTGATTAATCTTAACATTTTCTTTTGCTTCAATAGCTTGGTGTAGACCTTCTGAAAACGCTCTTCCTGCCATCAACCTTCCTGTAAATTGATCTATTATAACTATTTTACCGTCTTGTATAACATAATCAAAATCATTTTTCATTGCAAAGTTTGCTTTTAATGCTTGATTAATTCTATGAACTAATGATGTATGTTTAATATCGTATAAATTATCAACACCAAAAGATTTTTGAGCTTTTAAAACTCCTTCATCATCTAATGTTACTGCTTTTGTTTGTTCATCAAATAAGTATCCTTTATTTTCTTTTAGAGTCTTAGCAAAGGAATCTGCTTGATTATATAAGTTTGACTGTTGCATCACACCACCAGATATAATTAACGGTGTTCTAGCTTCATCAATTAAAACTGAATCAATTTCATCAATTATAGCTAAATTTAAACCTCTTTGTACGCGCGCTTCTTTTTTAACAACCATATTATCTCTTAAATAATCAAATCCTATTTCATTATTTGTTGAATACAAAATATCACAATTATACTGTTCTTGTTTTTCTTTACTAGATAATTGTCTAGCATTAACACCAACTGTTAATCCTAAGAATCTGTATATTTCACCCATCCACTCAGCATCACGAGTTGCTAAATACTCATTAACAGTAATAATATGCACGCCTTTACCAGTTAATGCATTAGCGTATGCAGGCATAGTTGAAGTTAATGTCTTACCTTCACCTGTTTTCATTTCTGCTATATTGCCATAATGTATAGCTAAACCACCTAATATTTGAACATAATAAGGCTTTTCTTTTATAACCCTATACGCAGCTTCTCTTGCCACTGCAAAAGCTTCTACTAAAATATCTTCCAAATCTTCTGTTTCTAATCTTTTTTGAAATGCAACAGTTTTTTCTTGTAACTGTTTATCTGTAAGTTTACTCATTTCTTCATCAAGAGCCATTATTTGATTTGCGATAACTTCAAATCTGTTTAATTCTTTATACTCATGATTAAATAATTTTTTTAAAAATTTCATTTTTCCACCTTCCACATGTTTCTTCTTAATTATATCAAAATTTATTAAAAAATAATAGCATTAATATAAAAAACACGTATAAATCGTGTCTTTTCACATACATTTCATCAACTTATTTTTTTCAAATAATCTAAATGCCATAAATTTTCATCAAAATACACTTCATACTCTTTATTTAACTTATCAGCCATTTTAGATATAGATTTAAATACTTTGGGGATAAAATAATAAGTTTCTAACTCTTTTTTATTACAGCTTCCATCAGTGACAAACTTAACTTTTAATTTGTCTACCACTTCAACAGTTATATCTAAAACATGCAGTAGTTCTTTCATACCAGGCTCTTTTTTACCAGCTGGCGCGACTCTTGTATACTTCAAATCTAGTTTATCACTAAATATTAGAGCCAGTGTTATTATGTCATCACTTTCAAATCCATCTCGATGATTTTTTATAGCTTCTAAAACCCTATGTTTGTCATGCACTAAGTTTTGGTTTTCATCCAAATACTTTTTCGCCAAATCATATCCCCTTATTTCATGATTTTCTTTTCCTTCTAAACAACCAATATCATGTAGTAGTGCTGCAACTTTAACATCTTCTACATCTCGCTTATCAGCCTTTAAGTCCTTTAAAATTTCAGAAGCCATATTCATAACATTAACTGCATGTTGTAAATTATGATACCCATGACCATTTGGGTCATTATTTTCCATCGCTTCAATTTTAGCGTATATGTCTGTTATATAAGGATCTATTTCCATACTTTTCTCCTATAAAAAAAGGTTAATATTAACCTAATTTGTTTCAATTATACCATAATCTTGATCGTTTCTTTTATAAACAACCGCAACTTGGTTTTCCATATTTTTAAACACAAAGAAATCATGTCCTATTAAGTTCATTTGTAAAACAGCTTCATCTTCGCTCATTGGTTTCATTTCAACCACTTTTCTTTTTACAATTTGACCTTTTTCTTCTTCTTTTTTCTCAACTTTAAAATCTAAGTTAAATTCACCTGTAACTTTAACACGTTTTTTTAACCTCGTCTTATTTTTTCTTATTTGTCGTTCTAGTTTATCACTAACCAAATCAATCGCTGCATATAAGTCATTGTGTGTTTCCTCGGCTCTTAGAATGAATTTTTTAATAGGTATAGTCACCTCTATTGTTTGTTCAGCACCTTTAACTTTTGTTAGTACGTGAGCCGTAACGTCAGAAGCATTCTCTAAATATTTATCTAGCTTACCGATTTTATTTTCAATATAATCTTTAATAGCAGGAGTCAATTTAGATTTGCTACTATGAATTTGAAATTTCATTATATCACCTTCCTATTTGTATTATACCATATAATATGTTTTTTTCAAAATTTTTTTCTTCAAAATTAGTCTGTATTTTTTCCAAATAAAAAAACTAATTTCTTAGTTTTTCATAAATAGTTTGATAAATATTCCGAATCCTAGGAATACTACAAATACAATTACAACTGTATTTATAACTGGTATTAACGCCAATAATTTAATTGCTGATATCCCAATTAAACCTGCTAATAAAGTATTTGGTTCTTTTTTAAATATAATTTTATACACTGCTAACCCAATTAAATATCCAACAAATATAGTTGACATTGATATCCCTATTACAATAGCTGTTATTAAAATAAGTCCTAGTGAAATTCCGAACACTAATGACAATAGCAGTAATAATAACATTGGAATTAATAATAAACTAATAATCCCAATCCCTACCGTTGAAAAAATATTAACAAAATTTAATTCTGTATATTTTTGCCCGATTCTTTTAAATAAAGCCGGTAGCAAAAACGCTAAACCTAAAAATGTCACCAATGAATTAGCATATCCATAAATAAAAGATTGCACATGATCAGCAAATGTTGGTTCGACAAAAGTCGCTTCTGTCAAAACAGTTTCTGCAATTATAGCAGTACTATCTATTTCAATAACTGCATCCTCATTATAAGTTAATTTAGAAATATCAACACCAGGCCCTATTTTTATTGTTGATGCTTTTAATCTAACTTCTCCTTTTATATCTTGTGAATTTATTATAACTTCATTTGCTACAATATAAATATCTCTGCCATAACTACCATTTAACTCAACAGAATTTGCCGCTAAATTCAAATCCCTACCCAATGAAAATGCTGTATCAAATTTAACTATATTCCCAGCTATAAATGCATCATTTTCAATTGTTCCTGTATACACCGAATTATTCGATAACGATACATTATAATCAGCGTTGCCATTGAATTTGTAATCATTAGCCAAAGAAATATTAATCCCATTCACATCACCGTTACTTTCGACAATGTTACCAGCCAGTAAATTACTTCCCTCAACTTTGCTATCATCAATAATTTCAACATCTGCTTTGACATCAAAATTATTAATATCTTCTGCTAGTACAGTCCACGGCATAACTAACAAACTCATTAAAAATATTATTTTTTTCATATATCCTCCTTATTTACATTTTAACACACCTATTAGACACAAGTAAAGATTGATTGTATATTTTTTTTATAGTATAATATATTCAGGTGAGAAAATGAAAATAACATATTTTGGATATTCAAATAAGAAGTCTCTATTAAATTCAATTATATTTTTAGTATTAGGTATTATTTTGTTTACTAACCCTGGTGAGGTAGTGAACTTTATATCTATCGTAGTAGGTATAACTTTTGGAATCATTGGTTTAATGAACATTATAAATTATCACATTATAAAGAAAAAATTAAATATTGAAAATAAATTACTACTATACTCAGGTGTTGCTTTAATCATTTTGGGAATAGTATCAGCTTTCTTGGCAACTTTAATTGAGACCGTTTTAAGGCTACTAATAGGTGCATTTATAATTTACAACGGTATTATGAGACTTATAGACAGTCTGAATCATAAAACAAACTTTGCTTCATTGCTTATTAGACTAATTGTAGCTATTTTAATAATTTTAGGTGGGTTATATATTTTACTATCAATTAATTTAGTATATAAAACGATTGGCCTATTCATAATTATATATACAATATTAGATATTGTTGGTTATATAACTTTTTATAAAAAAGGAACATCTTAAATAGATGTTTTTTTTATACTCCACCAATAATCCCTTGTTTTCTCAAAATATACTTCCTCAGGAAATCAATCGGAATTACAGTTAAACTTAACAATATCATTATATTAAATTCAACTAAATTTAGTCCATATGTCCTAAACACTGAACCACCTAAATATATTAAAGTTACTTGCACCAAAATTATAAAAATAATAACAGCTAAAAAGGCTTTATTTTTAGTTATATTTGCTATTAAATTTAATCTATGTGTTCTAGCATTAAAACAATTAAATATTCCTATAAATATAAATAATCCAAAAAAGGCTGTCATCATGTATAAATCATTATCTCTAAATAGAGGTCTTATAAACGGTAGCTTCAAAAACAAAATACACAAAACAGTTGAATATAACCCTGTAAATAATATTTGATGCATCATGTACTTATTTAATATTGGTTCAGTTCTTTTCTTCGGCTTTTCTTTCATGTACTCTTTTAACGGCGGCTCGAAAGCAAACGCTATCGCGGCCAAGGTATCCATCACCATATTTATCCACAGCATTTGAATTACAGTTACAGGCGTTTCTATTCCTATAAATGGACCCAACACTGATAAAGTTACAGCGCATAAATTAACTGTTAATTGAAATATGATAAACTTTCTAATACTTTTAAATGCGGTGCGCCCAAACAATATTGCTTTGGCGATAGATAGAAAATTATTATCTAAAATAACAACCTCACTCGCTTCTTTGGACACTTCTGTCCCACTCCCCATAGCAAACCCAACATCAGATTTTTTTAAAGCTGGCGCATCATTTACACCATCACCAGTCATTCCAACAACTAAGTCAAGTTCTTGACATAACCTTACCATTCTACTCTTGTCTTGCGGAATGGCGCGAGCTACTATTCTTAGTTTAGGAATGATTTCTTTTATTTGATTGTCACTTAATCGTTGTAATTCATCACTAGTCAGACACAAGTCATTATCTTTGTATAATCTTACCTCTTTTGCGACTGATATAGCAGTATTTTTACTATCGCCAGTTATCATAACAGTTTGAATCCCAGCCTCAGTCACCATCTTAATAGCTTCAACAGCTTCTTTTCTAATCGGATCTTTTATTTCTATAAACCCAATTAAAATCATGTTTTTAAGCCCTTTATTCTCACCATAAGCAAGAGCTACAATTCTACTCCCTTCTTTTGTTAATGCATCTATATTTTTAATTAATAAACCTTTATTTTTCAAATATTTTACTTCTCCAAAACTGTCAATATAAAAATCACAGTTATTTAAAATAACTTCCGGTGCACCTTTTGTAAATACTTTGTTTTTTTCTTTATAGTTTATAACTACTTGTGAGTATTTTATCAAACTATCAAATGGCACTTTTTCAATAATAGAATAAGTACTTTTGATATTAACAAATCTTAATATTGCTTTATCTGTTGTATTCCCACCAATAATGTTCCCATCCTCTAACTTACTTAAATTATTTGCTAGTAAGGATGGTTTTACTAATTCTTTCAAATTACTTTCAATACTATCAAAACTAGAATACTTTTTCAATTCACTATTAATAAAATTAGTTACTTCTAATTTTCCGGTTGTTATCGTACCTGTTTTGTCACTAAACAAAACATTTAAACTACCAGCTGTTTCTATTCCATTTAGTTTACGCACCAACACATTATTCTTTAACATTCTTTTCATGTTTGATGACAACACCAAGGTTATCATCATCGGTAGTCCCTCCGGGACAGCAACAACAATTATAGCAACACATAAAGTTAATCCATATAACAGATGTTTCATCATAACATCAAAATCTGATACTGTTGCTAAAATTAAATTCAAATCAAAATTATTTTGAATAACTATTGCAGAAAACAAATATGAAATTAAAACTAAAAATGCTCCAATATATCCTAATTTACTTATTACGCCTGCTAAATGACGTAATCTCATTTTTAACGGACTATCTGGTTGCTTTTCTTGTAGTTCAGTTGAAATGCTACCATAAAATGTGTCCACACCCACTTTTGCAACCCGCATAACAGCTTCTTTTGCTGTCACGATTGTCCCTTTTAAAACTTTGTTTTTTATTTTATTACGATAAACTTCCTTACTTTCACCTGTAACCATAGCTTCATCAATTCCTACTTCACCCTCAATTATAATTCCGTCTGCCGGTATTTTATCTCCACTTTCTAATAGCACTATATCACCGACTACAACATCTTCTATTGAAATTTCCTCTATTTTATTATTTCTTTTAACTTTAACTTTTATTTTAGATGATTCTTCCTGCAATTTTTCAAACGCTTTTTCACTTCCATATTCACTAAGAGTAGAAATAAATGAAGCCAAAAATATAGCTATCACAATTCCTAATGTTTCAAACCAATCAAAATTATGAAATAGAAAAACAGTTTTCACCGCCAAAGCAATTAAAAGTATTTTAATAATAGGATCTCCTAGTGTGTCAATATACTCTCTAATAAAACTATTTCTTTTTTTACTTTTTATTTCATTACTCCCATATTCTTTTCTGGATTTTACTACTTCATCATCTGTTAGTCCATTCATAATATCCCTCCTAGTTAAAACTATGAAGAATTTAAAATATAAGAATATATATCGTTCGACAAAAAAAATAGGTTTCCCTATTTTTCAAATATTTCAACTTTTATTTTTAAGACGG
>CAYJPP010000027.1:5096-15731 GCA_964372175.1 uncultured Muribaculaceae bacterium | reverse complement strand
TTTATATCTAAATGTTCAGATAATTCCGAACAGATTCGTCATTGGAGCGGGTGATGGGAATCGGACCCACGTACTCAGCTTGGAAGGCTGGAATTCTACCATTGAACTACACCCGCGATACAATCACTATCAAATTTGATAGGCAATATTAATTTTACAGTAAATTCCAGCCCCTGTCAACTATTTTTGAAAAAAAAATAAAAATTCATCTTTAAAGTGTTATAATGTAATGGGTGATATAATGAAAAACATTTTAATAACTGGGAGTAGTGGAGAGTTAGGCACTGACTTAGCGTTACTATTTTCAAAAAACAAATATAATGTGATTTTACATTATTATAAAAACAAGGAAAGTATATTAAAGTTAAAAGAGCAAATAAAATACGAATATAATATGGAGTGTCAAATTATACAAGCTGATATAAAAAATGAAGATGAAGTGAAAGCAATGGCAAAACAATTAAATAAAATAGATGTATTAATAAATAATGCAGCCTACTACAATGATGATGAATTTTATAATAAAGAAATAAATATAGTAAAAGAAGTTGTTGAAACAAATTTGATAGGAACATATTTAGTGAGCCGTGAAATTTCTAAATTAATGAAAAACGGGGTAATTATAAATATTTCTTCAAATAATGCTTTTAATAGCAACTATTCAGAAAGTATGGATTATGATATGTCAAAAGCCGGTATTGTATCTTTGACAAATAACTTAGCAGATTTATTGAATCCTATTAGAGTTATTACCGTTGCACCTGGCTGGATTGATACAACTAAAAACAAAGAGTTAAGTCCAGAATTTAAAAATAATCAAATGAATAAAATTTTACTGAATCGCTTTGCTGATATTAGAGAAATAAGTGAAGTTGTATTATTCTTAGCTAGTGAGAAAGCTAGTTATATAAATAAAACAGTAATAACCATAGATGGAGGAATAAAATGATAAAAGAAATAGAAAGTTTAATAGAAAAACAATTTAAAGAAATAGATAACATAGAATTCATTAATTCTAACAAAGTTCACCAAGCCTTTAAAAATAACAATGTTTCTGAGTACCATTTCAATACAACAACCGGTTATGGTTATAATGATTTAGGGAGGGATATAATTGAAAGAGTTTATGCTGATATATTTAAAGCAGAAGATGCTTTGGTCAGATGTCAATTAATATCAGGAACTCACGCTTTGGCCGTGACTTTATTTGGGTTACTAAGGCCTAATGATAACTTATTAAGTATAACAGGAAAGCCTTATGATACTCTTGATGCTGTTATTGGAATTAAAGAAAATGATAGTTCTTTAAAAAGTTATAATATTGATTATAAACAAATCGAATTACTAAATGATGACTTTGATTATGAGAAAATTAAAGCTAGTTTAAAAGATGTCAAAGTTGTTGCGATTCAAAGATCAAGAGGATACTCAACTCGTACGAGTATCACAATTGATAAAGTGGAAAAAGTAATAAAATTTATAAAAGAAATAAGACGCGATATTATTATCATGGTTGATAATTGTTATTGTGAGTTTGTTGATGTGAAAGAGCCAGTTGAAGTAGGGGCAGATATAGTAGTAGGGTCTTTAATAAAAAATCCAGGTGGTGGGATTGCTAGTAGTGGAGCATATATAGTAGGGAAGAAAAGTTTAATTGAGTTAATTGCTCAAAGATTGACTGCGCCAGGATGTGGGAAAGAAATAGGACCAACATTTAATATGAATAAGACATTCTTACAAGGAATATATAATACACCAACTGTTGTTGCAAGTAGTTTAAAAACAGCTATATTTACCGCTTGTATACTTGAAAGACTAGGCTATGATGTCAATCCAAAATATAATGAAAAAAGGGCGGATATAGTTCAGAGTATAATTTTTAATGATGAGAGTAAATTGATTGAATATTGCAGGGGAATTCAATATGGCTCAATTATAGATAGTAATGTTTTATTAGAGCCAGTTGCTATGCCCGGCTATACTGATAAAATAATTATGGCGTCTGGTTCATTCACACAAGGATCTTCAATTGAATTATCTTGTGATGGTCCACTTAGAAAACCTTATATTGCATATCAACAAGGTGGACTAACATATAGCTATGGAAAGATTGGTGTATTAAGTGCACTTAAAAATATGGGAGAAGATATATAAATAACAATCTCACAGTTTTAATATTTGTGGCGTTAATAAATGGATTATGATATAATAAAAAATGAGGTGGAATATGAAAAGTTTATATATAGATTTTGATGGGGTTATAGTTGACTCTATTCGGGTAACATACGATATGTTAAATAGATTAGGAGTTGATAAAGAAAATCCTTATAAAATGCAAGAATTTTATTCTAATTTAAACTGGAAACAAATTTTATCATTAACTCCAATTATTAATGATAGTTTTAATAATATTAATAAGTTAATTAAATCAAAAAAATTTAATGTTGCTATTTTAACACATGTTAATTCAGTAGATGAGGCAATCGCTAAAATTAACTTTATTAGAAAACATCACACTGATGTAACTATAATTCCGGTTCCAAGGGAAATCCCAAAAACAAAAGTGTGTTTGTCAAAAGGGGCTATATTAGTTGATGATTACTCAGGCAATTTAGAAGACTGGAAAAAAGAAGGCGGAATAGGAGTTCAATTCTCAACTGATCTAACAAAAGACAAAGGCTTCCCAGTGATTGATAACTTAGAAAAACTAATTGATTTGTTTTAAAAGAGGTGAGTAGATGCTAAACATTAATAATGATTCAAGATTAATAAAAAAAGGTGATATATTCGTTGCAATTAAAGGTGTAGCTGGCGATGGACACGACTACATTGATGCCGCTATTAAAAATGGTGCATCAAAGTTAATTGTTGAAAAAGAAGGCGATTATAAAATACCTTATGAAATAGTTGATAATTCAGAAGAATATTTACTTAATTATTTAAAACAAACCTACAAAAAACAGATAGATAAATTGAAAATCATTGGAATAACAGGTACAAACGGAAAAACAACATCAGCTTTAATTCTACATGATATATTAAATAAACTAAATAAAAAAGCTACTTATATCGGGACACTAGGTTTTTATTGTAAAGAAAAAATTAGATATTTAGAAAACACAACACCAGATATTTGTTTGCTTTATAGTTTATTACTAGAAAGTATTGAACTGGGAGCTGAGTATGTTGTGATGGAAGTTAGTAGTCATGGCTTATGCATGGGAAGAGTAACAAGTATATCATTTGATATAGCAGCCTTTACTAATTTAACCCATGAACACCTTGATTATCATAAAACAATGGAACAATACGCTCTTGCTAAACAAATGTTATTTAAACAAATAAAAAAAGGTGGAGTAGCAATTATTAATTCCGATGATGAATACAAAGACCACTTCTTATTAAAAGAAAATAAGAATATAACATATGGTTTTAACAAGAGTGACTTTCAAGCAACTGATTTAAGAATGAATACATATAGTAATTTTAATTGTATCTTCGAAGACGGACATGAAAATATTTCAACAAATTTAATTGCTAAATATAATATTTATAACTTATTATTAGTTATATCTATTTTAAGACAAATGGATATATCATGGGATGACATTAAGAAAAATGTTGAGCAAATAACATCACCGCCAGGGAGACTAGAAAAAATTACTTATTTAAATAATGTGATTATTGTCGATTATGCTCACACACCAGATGCAGTAAAAAAACTACTTGAAGCAACTAAAAGCTTTGTTGCAGGTAGTACTTATGTTATATTTGGTGGGCGTGGTGGTAGAGATAAAACTAAGCGTCCAATAACCTTTGAGATAGCAAGTTCAAATAGTACTAAATGTATAATAACTAATGATGATCCTCATAATGAAGACCCAACTGAAATAGTTAATGACATTATTAGAGGGACGAAGAACACAAATTATGAGATATGCTTAGATAGAGCAAGTGCTATAAAAAGAGGCATTGAACTACTTAATAACGAAGATTGTTTACTGATTTTAGGTAAAGGCCCAGAAGAGTATACTTATATAGGGAATAAAAAAATACCATATAATGATAAAGAAACAGTTTTAAACATAATAAACAATTTAAAATAACCAAAACAAAACACTTTCATAAAATATAATGAGGTGTTTTTTATTATGGACATAAAAGATGATTCTAGAAAAATAAATAAAGGTGATACATTTATTGCTTTGAAAAAAGTAAATGATGGTCATGATTATATAAAACAAGCCATTGAAAATGGTGCGACTAAAATAATAGCGGAATATGGTGAGTATGATGTTGAGACTGTCTTAGTTAAAGATACTCATGAATATCTCCTTAATTATTTACAAGATAACTGTTATTCTGAAATAGAAGATTTAAACTTAATTGGGATGACAGGAACAAATGGGAAAACAACAACTTGTTATTTGTTATATCAAGCTTTACTTAAAAACAATATAAAAGCAGCTTATATTGGTACTATTGGATTTTATATAGATGAAAAAATAAAAGATTTGAATAATACAACTCCTGATATTTTAGAACTGTATGAAATGTTAATAGAGTGTAAAAATCAAGGTGTTACCTATGTTGTTATGGAAGTAAGTAGTCATAGTTTAAGCATGAAAAGAGTTCAAGGTTTAAAATTTAAATACGGAATTTTTTCTAACATTACCCAAGATCATTTGGATTATCATAAAACATTTGATAATTATATAAACGCAAAACAACAACTTTTCGAACAAGTTACGGATAAAACATTTGTTAATATTGATGATTCATATAAAGAATATTTTTTGAAATTTAATAGTGTGACATATGGTTTTAATACAAGCGATTACCAAATTAAAACATATAATACTAATTTAAATAATACTATATTTAAAGTTAATAAAGATGAATATAAAGTTAACCTTGTTGGTAAACATAATATTTATAATATGACTGTCGTTATTGCTGTTTTACAGGAACTGAAATTAAATACAAATATAATAGAGGAACTAGTCCCTCCAAAAGGTAGAATGGAAATAGTAACCATTAATTCCAATGTTGCAATTATTGATTATGCTCATACACCTGATGCGGTTTACAATGTTATTAATACTATTAAAGAAGTAAGCCATAATAAGATTATTACAATTATAGGTTGTGGTGGGAATAGGGATAAAACAAAACGTCCAATAATGGGAAAATTATCAACTAAATATAGTGATTATGTAATATTTACAAGTGATAATCCGAGAGATGAGAATCCTGAAATTATTTTAGATGAGATAACTAAAACATTGACTACTACTAATTATGAAATTGTTTTAAAAAGAGAAGATGCTATTAAAAAAGGTATACAAATGCTAGTAAATAATGATATACTATTAGTACTTGGTAAAGGACATGAAAATTACCAGTTAATAAATGGAATTAAACATCATTTTGATGATGTTGAAGAAGTATTAAAATATAGGAGATGATCTAATGTTAATCTTAGCAAAAGCTATACTAGCATTTATAATAGGGTTTATACTAACAATTATAGCGGGGATTGTATTTATTCCTGTCTTACGAAGAAAAAATATTAAACAAACAGTTAATGAGTTGGTAACCAGTCATAAAAATAAGCAAGGAACCCCAACAATGGGAGGGATATTATTTATTATTCCTACCATACTATCAATCATTATTTTACTATTTAGTAATAGTTTGGAATTTACATATAATTTATTTTTGATTTTATTTGTTTTTCTATCACATGGATTACTGGGATTTATTGATGATTATTTAATTATTAAAAGAGGAAATAATAAAGGATTATCCGTCATTCAAAAACTAGTTGGTCAAATATTAATTGTTGCAATATTTTATATAATCTATATGAAATCAGGAGTTGAACCAATTGTTGCATTTGATACATTAGGTATTGAACTACATTTAGGTTGGTTATATGGAATATTTATTTTACTAATGTTAGTAGGAAGTAGTAATGCTGTAAATATAACTGATGGTTTGGATGGTTTAGCCGCTGGGTTATCAGCTATTGCTTTTTTAGCCTTAGGATTAATGACTTGGTCATCAGCCGGATTAGAAGGTGGGACCGATATAGGTGTTTTTTGCTTTATATTGGTCGGAGCATTAATAGGATTTTTATTTTTTAATTCGCATCCTGCTAAGGTCTTTATGGGCGATACAGGTTCGCTTGCCTTAGGTGCGACTTTGGCATCTGTTGCTATAATAAGTAAGCACGAATTAACTTTTATAGTTGTATCAGCTGTATTTATAATTGAAACACTGGTGTGTATAATGCAAATAGCATCAGTCAGATTAACTGGTAAAAAAATATTTTTAATGACACCTCTCCATCACCACTTTGAAAAACTAGGGTGGGAAGAAAGAGATATTGTTAAAGCCTTTTGGGTAGTTGGATTACTTTGTGCGACTGCTGCAATCCTATTTGCTGTTTGGATATAAAAAAAACAAGTTATAAAATATGCTTGTTTTTTAATTTCTTTTCTTTATCAATATTAAATATAATGCCCATCATAATCATATAGCTTAATAAAGAAGAACCACCATAAGAAATAAACGGTAAAGTAATGCCTGTTATAGGAATGATTCCGAAGGTCATCCCAATATTTTGAAATTGTTGATATATAATCATTCCAATAAAGCCGGCTATAATAATTTTATTCATTAATGAATGTGTGTTTAAAGCTATTTTAATTAACTTTAAATCAAAAATAATGAATAAAGCAAATAATAAAGTTGAACCTATAAAACCAAAATTACTAGCAAAAACTGCAAAAATAAAATCTGTTTGAGCTTCTGGAAAATAAACAGGTGTATTATTAAGCCCATGGCCAGTCATACCGGCTGATCCAATTGCTGTAATACCGTTTTCTAATTGGTAACCGCTTTGATTTGACCAATCAAGTAATCTATCAATCCTTAAAAAAAAGTCAGTTCCAAATATATCGATAAACAAATCGGTATTAATAAAATATATACTAATAATAAAAATTAAAGTTAAAATTATAATACTAAATAAAATTATAAACCAGCGATATTTTATTCCTGATATAAAAAGCATAACAATAGTAATAATTAAATAAATTAAAACAACGCCTGTATCAGGTTGTAAAAAAGTTAATAAAGAAGGAATTATAATAATACTAGTAACTTTTAATATAAGTATTAACTCATCTTTAAAACTAGGATTTGATACTTGATTATAAAAGTTTTTAACTATTGTGGCTATAGCTATAATTAGGATTATTTTAACAAATTCAGAAGGTTGGATTGTCCCGCCTGGAATATGATACCAAGCCTTAGCGTTATTAATTGGTGTCGCGAATAATAAAAGGCCAAGTAATGATAAATTGCCTATTATATAAAGTATCCAAATATTTTTGAAAATAAATTCATTTTTTAATTTCAATATTAAAAAAATTAAACCAAATCCAATTAAATACCAAATAGTTTGTTTAAATACCAAGGTATCATCATTTATAATATGTTGTGCGCTATTAATAGTTTGTAAACTTATTATAAAAAAAATAAAAAGCATTATTAACAAACTGTAATCTAATTTTAAGAGTTTCTTCATAAGTTCACCTATTATTATCTTACACTAAATAAAAAAAATATACAATAATACTTTTAAAAAGAAAAAAAATGTTATATAATTATAATGGTGAGAAGAAATGGAAAATATATGGCAGTATTTAATTATAGTATTCATTTTAATAATTGTAGCTTTTTCAATAGTTAAATCAAAACAAAAAGATTTTAAATTTGAAGCAAATAAATTAATTGGATATTTAGGTGGGAAAGAAAATATAATAGAAAGTTCTTTTAATAAATCACGTTTTATTGTTTCATTAAAAGATGTTGATTTAGTTAATAAAGAAGGAATTCAAAAAATGGGTGCGCAGGGAATAGTCGAAATTGATAATCAACTTAAAATAATTTTGGGGCCTGACGCTAAAAAAATAGAAAAGTATATAAAAGAAATAAGTTAAATGTTTCTTTTTTTGTTGAAATGACATTTTTTTTAATGTATAATCATGATATGGTGATGATATGAAAATTAAACTAAAATATAAACGAATTAATTGTGATGAATTTAAAATATACAATGAACCTAAGCTAGTGTACATTCCTTTAATTAGTGGTGGAGATACTAATATTACAGTATTGGTTACAAACGGTGAGTATGTATACAAAGGAAGTATGATTGCAAAAAGAAAAGGAGATAATAGAATTCCTATTTTTTCTAGTGTTTCAGGAACAGTAGTAGATTTTGTTGAAAAAAACTGTAATGGAAAAAAAATAAAGTGTGTTGCTATTGAAAATGATTTTAAGGAAAAAATCAAAAATAAATATACGGACACTAAAAACTTAGGTAGTTATTCATTTGAAGACTTTTTAAATTGTATTAGAGATAATGGTATTATTGGGTTAGGGAGCGAAGGCGAGCCGACATATATAAAATATCAAAACAAAAACAATAAAGTATTGATAGTAAATGCGACTGAATGCGAACCATTAATTAAATGTGACACTTATCTTATGAGTATCAAATGTGAGGAAATATTAGAAACAATTGATGCACTAATTGAAATAAATAAATTAGATTATGCAGTAATTGCGATTTCATCGACTAATATAAATGTAAAGAAAATTCTTGATAATTTTATTGGGACATATTTGAAAATAAAAATAGTGTTGGTAAATGATTATTACCCAGTTGGATATACTAAAAATTTAGTAAAAGAAACTATAAATGTAAAATATAATAAAAAGCCTTGTGAGCAAGGAATTATTATTAATAATGTAGCTACTATTTATGCTATTTATGAGGCGTTAAAGTATAATAAGCCATTAATAGAAAGAGTTGTAACATTTACAGGTGATTCAATAACTCCGGTTAATGTATTAATAAAAAACGGAACTTTATTGCAAGATGTTATAGATGAACTAGGAACAAGTGGTGGGAAATTTATTTTAGGTGGTCCAATGAGAGGAAAAGTAGCGTTAGATGATACCGTGATTTCATTAGAAAACAATTGTGTTTTAAATATAAAGGAAGAACTTAAAATAGCGACAGAATGTCTTAACTGCGGAAAATGTAGTGAAGTTTGTCCGGTTAAAATAACACCGACATTAGAAATTAAAAAAAGTGTCCAATCTAAATGTATAAAATGTGGTTTATGTACACAAGTTTGTCCAGCTAATATAGATAACAGAAAAAGAGTAGGTGAATTTTAATGGGAACATTTTTAATGAAAAAAACAAGTTCACAAAAGGTATTATTTAATATTGCAATTTCATTAATCCCGGCAATAGGAATTTATTTATATCAGAATTTTAATAATGATTCTGGGAATATCATTTATTCAATTTTAGTTTTGGTTTTAAGTGGGAGTATAACCTTTTTAACTGATTTTATATATAGAAAAATAAGAAAAATCAAAGTAACTAATGATAATTCGTATTTAAGTGGTGTGATATTAGCTTTATTAATCCCGATTAATGTTCCGATTTATGTTATTTTATCAGGGGCATTATTAACTGGGATTATAAAAATAATTGTTCAACTAATATTTAAAAAGCAAGTCATTAATAACATTTTACTTAGTTATATAATTTTACTTACAATATTTGGAAATGATTTAATTAGTAATGGCTTAAATCATATTCTAATTTTATTATCACTTTTATATTTACTTATTACTAAATCTATAAAATATAGAATTACATTATCATATATATCCGTGTTTGTAGTTAGTTTATGTCTTATAGCAACAATAAATAGTCAGCCTATTGATTATATTTCATATGAATTATTGAACGGATGGCTGTTGTTTGGAATGATTTTTTTAGCCCCTGATTTTAAAACAAGTCCAGTCACTCCAATTGGACAAATAATATATGGGAGTATTTTGGGTTTAATTACTTGTATATTTAGAGTGTTTAGTTTTGATGGTGTATTTATAGCTATTTTGATAGGCAATTGTTTGACATTTTTATTTGATAAAATAGGGAAGACCGTGCGGTTTAATAAAAATAAAACAATTTTAATTATGGTAATATTAATTATGTTTATTCTAGGAATTAGTATGCTTAACGCTATAATATTTGAAACTGAAATAATTGGCAAAATAAAAGAACTAACTATTTAGTTCTTATTTTTTCGGTATTTTTAAAGTTTAATTTTGCAATATCTTTTAGTTTATCAAAGCCATATTTGTCAACAATTACTTTTCCAACTTCATCAACTTTATCAGAAGCTCCTTTTGGAATATTTAAATTAAGACTTTGGCTAATTTTATTAAATTCTTGTAAAAATATATATCTACTAATTAAAGAAGCACAGGCAACTGCTAAACATTTATCTTCTGCTTTTGTCATGAATGTAATTCCTTTAAGATGATTAGTTTCTTTTAAGTAATTATAATAAACATAAGGTTTAGCAAATTGATCAACAACAACATAATCATAATTGAACTTAGCAGTTAATTTTAGTAAAACTTTATTATGCATAACAGCTTTGATCTTATTCATGTTCATATTTTCGTTATAATTGTCATTATATTGTTTGTTAGATAAAATTATACACTCATAAGGAATTGTTTTAATAAA
>CAYJPP010000027.1:0-4996 GCA_964372175.1 uncultured Muribaculaceae bacterium | reverse complement strand
CCTGATTCATACAGAGTAATTACTGTATCAGCTTCATCAGCTTGAAAAACAGCGTAAGCTGGTGTTTTTTCACGTTTCTTATCTTCGAAATACTCTATTAATTTTTCCTTTGTATTATTACTTACTTTTAAAGTGATTGTCATATTATACCCCTTTACTATATTAATCTTAATTCATTTTCGTTATAAAATGGTTTTTTCTTGTCAATTCTATCATAAAATATAATTCCATTTAAGTGATCGATTTCATGTTGGAAAGCAATTGCTAATTCTTCTCTTGCTCGAACTTTTATTTTATTACCATCTTCATCAAAGCCTTCAATTGTTACCCTAGCATATCTTTTGACATGACCCTCAACTTCACGATTAACTGATAAACAACCCTCACCAGCTTCAGCAGCTATCATTTCTTCTGAATGGCTCACCAGTTTTGGGTTAATAAAAACATAATTATCGAATAAGCCTTCTTCAACTTCATGCACAACAACAATAATATTTTTATTAATACCAAGTTGTGGGAAAGCTAATCCCATTCCTGGTCTTAAATCATATTTTAGACTATACTCCTCAATTTGACTATATGTTAATTCGTCGATAATTCTTTGAATAAGTTCTTTATCTTTTTTATCTAACGGAAAAACAACGTCAGTATTCTTGCTGCGTAATCTCTTATCTTTTTCATCTAATATATCTAATTTTTTAAACATACTTCTCACCGCGTTAATTGTATCAAAAAAATACAAATAAGACAAGTTATTGACAAAATATTTTAAAAAGATTAAAATTTATGTAGGAGGTCTATTATGAGTGAATTAATTTATAGACTAGCAAATGGGAAAGATATAGTTGTTAAACGTGGAACTTTTGAAGAAGTAGATAATTATGTATTTAATATAAAAAACAAAAATGAGTTATTTAAAATATTCATAAAAGATATTTTACTACATACATCTGATATTGAAAATGGTAAATTTATCCTTTTTGATGGTAATCATTTTATTGAACCAGTTTTTAAAGAAGATTTGAAACAAGCAGCAATAGCAGTTTGCGAGAGAGAAGTTATGAAAGAATCTTTTCGTTTGAATAAAAGTTATTACTGCCTAAAAGATACTTTATTCTCAAATCATATCATATATTTACTTAATTTTAGAAGATATACAAATGCTGTAACTAAGGAATTAAAACATTGGTTAAAAGATGGAGAGAGAGTTAGTTTAAAGGTTAGATTAGTTAAAGAAGCAATGAGAAATGTTGGTTATGAAGTTGAACGTCCTTTAAAAAAAGAACCTGAAAAGAATATACCGAGAAAAGAATATACTCTACCCGTATTAGAAGAAGAAGACTTTGATACTGTTATAATGGGAGGGGTAAGATATTCACCGGAAGAAGTAGTTTTGTTTGATTTAGATACATTCCCTGATGATAGTGATATTATTCCAGATGGGCGTAGTCGATGAATTATATAAACAAGTTTATTAATTATTTAAAATATGAGAAAAATTATTCAGAAAATACTCTTATCAGTTATACAAAAGATTTAACTATGTTTGTTAATTTCTTTAATAAAGATATATTATTGTTAGAATATAATGATATTAGAAATTATTTACTGTTTCTTCATGAAAAAAAATATACTAATAAATCAATATCAAGAAATATAAGTAGTTTAAAAAGTTTTTATAAATACTTAATAAAAGAAGATATAATAAAAGACACACCGATGAAACTAGTTACTTTACCAAGAAGTGAAAAAAAATTACCATCTTATATTAATTATAGCGACTTAGAAGAGTTGTTAAATATTCCTGTAACTGATGTATTAGGACTCAGAAATAGGTTGATATTAGAAATGCTTTATACTACTGGGGTTAGGGTATCAGAATTAGTTAATATTAAATTAAGCGATATTGATTTTTATAATAATACTATAAAAATACTAGGTAAAGGGAACAAAGAAAGATTTGTTTTTTATGGGAACACTTGTAAAGAATTGTTAGATAGATATTTGAAATTAAGAACTAGTTCAGTTGAATACTTATTTTTAAATAAAAATTATACTAAACTAACTGATAGGGGAGTCAGATTAATAGTTGAAAATATTGTAAAAAAAAGTTGTTTAAAATTAAATGTATCTCCTCATACATTTAGACATACTTTTGCTACTCATTTATTAAATGAAGGTGCGGATTTGAAAATAGTTCAAGAATTATTAGGTCATTCTGATATATCAACAACTGGTATATATACACATGTTTCAAATGAACATTTAAGAAAAGTTTATTTAGAGGCTCATCCAAGGGCAAAAGAATAAACTTTTTTATTGTATAATTAATTTGATATGGTATAATAAATAAAGTAGGAGGTTATATGGAAAAATATGTATATTCCTTTAATGAAGGAAATAAAAATATGAGAGAAATATTAGGTGGGAAAGGCGCCAACTTAGCAGAAATGAGAGGGATTGGATTGCCGGTTCCAGACGGATTTGTTGTCACAACAACGGCTTGTAATAAGTATTATGATGATAATGAGGTTATAAGTGAAGAAGTTAGTAATCAAATTTTATTAAAATTATCAGAATTAGAAAAATCTACCGGGAAAGTATTTGGTGATTTAAATAAACCTTTATTAGTATCTGTTAGAAGTGGTTCACGTGCAAGTATGCCAGGAATGATGGATACTGTTTTAAATTTGGGGTTAAATGATGAAATAGTTAAAAGTTTTGAAAATAAACCAAATGAAAGATTTATTTATGATTCGTATCGTAGATTTATTCAAATGTTTGCTGATGTGGTTAAAGATTATCCAAAAGCAAGTTTTGAACGTGTTTTAGATGAATATAAAAAAGAAAAAGGGTATTTACTTGATACTGAGTTAACATGCGAAAATATGAAAGAAATTGTTTTAAAATTTAAAACGATTTACAAGGAATTATCTAATGAAGACTTTCCGCAGGAACCTAAACAACAGTTAATAGAAGCAATAACAGCTGTATTTAGAAGTTGGAACAATGAACGCGCGATTATATATAGACGTATGAATGATATACCATCTAGCTGGGGAACAGCGGTTAATATTCAAGAAATGGTTTATGGGAATTCAGGTGAAAATTCTGGGACTGGGGTAGCATTTACTAGAAATCCATCAACTGGTGAGAATGTTTTATACGGTGAATATTTAATTAACGCTCAAGGAGAAGATGTAGTTGCGGGCATTAGAACACCACAACCGATTGAAACTTTAAAAGATATTATGCCTGATGTTTACAATGAATTTAGTAGGATTGGAAAAAATCTAGAAGTTCATTATAAAGATATGCAAGATATGGAGTTTACTATTGAAAATGGAAAATTATTTATGTTACAAACAAGAAATGGTAAAAGAACAGGTAAAGCAGCTTTAAAAATTGCTATTGATTTATTAGATGAAGGGTTGATAACAGAAGAAGAAGCATTACTAAAAGTTGATGCTAGTTCATTAGAACAATTGCTTCACCCAACTTTTGATATTGATGAACTAAAAAAAGCTACATCTATTGCCAAAGGTTTAGCAGCCTCACCAGGTGCGGCTAGTGGGAAAATTTATTTTACAGCTGATGATATTAGTGTTGCCAAAGAAAAAGGTGAAGACACAATTTTAGTGCGTTTAGAAACATCTCCTGAGGATATTGAAGGTATGAATAATGCCAAAGGTATTTTGACTATTAGAGGTGGTATGACATCTCATGCAGCAGTTGTTGCCAGAGGAATGGGAAGATGTTGTGTATCTGGATGCAGTGAATTAGTAATAGATGAAGAGTGTAAAACATTAACAACTAAATCAGGTAAAGTATATAATGAAGGTGATTATATTTCATTAGATGGTTCGACTGGTAATGTTTATGATGGTTTAATAAAAACTGTTGAAGCAACTATTTCTGGTGATTTTGAAAGATTTATGTCTTATGCTGATAAAGTAAGAACAATGGGAGTGAGAACAAATGCCGATACTCCAAAAGATACTGAAACAGCTAAAATGTATGGAGCAGAAGGAATTGGACTTTGTCGTACAGAACATATGTTTTTTGAAAGTGAAAGAATTTTTAATTTTAGAAAAATGATTTTAGCTAATGATAAAGAAGAAAGAGAAAAAGCATTAGCCAACATTTTACCTTATCAAAGAAGTGATTTTGAAAAACTATTTGAAACAATGGCAGGATATCCGGTTGTAATCAGATATTTAGATCCGCCTTTACATGAGTTTATTCCAAAAGAAGAAAGCGAAATAAAAGAGTTGTCTGTCAGTTTAAATATATCGGTTGAAGAAATAAAAAATAAGATTGATTCTTTAAAAGAATTTAATCCGATGATGGGACATAGAGGTTGCAGATTATCAATTACTTATCCTGAAATAGCAGTAATGCAAACAAAAGCAGTTATTGAAGCAGCTATTAATGTTACTAAAAAAGGGCTTAAAGTTATCCCAGAAATTATGATACCACTAGTAGGGACTGTTAAAGAACTTGATTATGTTAAACAAATAGTAGTTGAAGAAGCAGATAAATTATTAAAAGAAAATAATGTTTCATTAAAATATATGATTGGAACAATGATTGAAATACCACGAGCATGTATTGTTGCTGATGAAATTGCTAAAAGTGCTGAGTTTTTCAGTTTTGGAACTAATGATTTAACTCAAATGGCATTTGGTTTTTCAAGAGATGATGCTTCTAAATTTTTAGATGATTATTATGATAAAAAAATACTGGACCAAGATCCATTTGCGCGTATTGATGAAATTGGAGTTGGTAAGTTAGTTGAAATGGCTGTTAGTAAAGGCAAAGAAACAAGAAAAGATATTGAATTAGGTATTTGTGGAGAACACGGTGGTGATCCTTCTTCTGTTAAGTTCTGTCATAAAATAGGTCTTGATTATGTTTCTTGCTCACCGTTTAGAGTGCCAATAGCAAGGCTTGCAGCAGCGCAAGCGGTTTTAGAAAATAAATAAAATTATATTTA
>CAYJPP010000026.1:0-16814 GCA_964372175.1 uncultured Muribaculaceae bacterium | reverse complement strand
TACTTCCAGATAAATATATTATACCACATTTTTAATTAATTATCTATACTTTTTTCTTTTATCCCTAAAACAGTATTTAAATTAACATTCTTAGTACTTGTTAAGATATTAATATCCGCTTTATCATATATTTTTTTTAAATCTTTAACTAATTCTTTAACAATTAATCTTTTACCAGCATTCTTTTTAGTGACTGAACAAGCACAATCTAAAAATACTAATTCACTATTATTTTTCCATTTTATTATATCATCTTCCTTCACATAATATAAAGGTCTTATCAATGACATTCCTTCAAAATTAGAACTCTTAACTTTTGGTACCATTGAAGAAAAATTACCTGTAAATATTATATTTAATAATACAGTCTCCACAACATCATTAAAGTGATGACCCAAAGCAATTTTATTACAACCAATACTTTTAGCAAAATTATATAAATATCCTCTTCTCATTTTCGCACATAAATAACAAGGATTGTCAGTTTTATCTGCAATTTCAAATATAGGTGTTTCAAATATATGTGCATTAATTTCTAATTTTTTTAAATTTTCTTTAATCTGTTTTAAATTATCTTCTGCATACCCTGGATTCATAACAACAAATTCTAATTCAAAATTAAATTTGCCATGCCTTTTTAATTCTTGCATACATTTAGCTAGCAAAAAAGAATCTTTCCCACCAGATATACAAATTGCAATTTTATCATTTTCTTCAATTAAGTTAAACTCTTTAATTCCTTTTACAAAAGGGGTAAAAATTTGTTTACGATATTTTTTTATTATACTTCTTTCAATTTCTTTTATTTCCATATACATCACTTTCATATTATCAAAAAAACCTATAATGTAGGTTAAATTGATTTTATATATAATTCATCTAATTGTTTATTTGCAACAACATTAGGAGCTTCACTCATCAAGCATGAAGCACTAGAAGTTTTAGGGAAAGCTATAACATCCCTAATATTCTCTGTATTTGTTAACAGCATGGTTAATCTATCAAGACCAAAAGCTAATCCGCCATGAGGAGGTGTTCCAAATTTTAAAGCTTCAACAAAGAAACCGAATTTTTCATTAACTTCTTCTTCACTTAATTCAAGTGCTTTAAACATCAATTCTTGAACTTTTTGATCATGGATTCTAATAGAACCACCACCTACTTCATAACCATTGATAACCATATCATATGCTTTCGAATAACAATTAGCTTTATCATTAGTTAATTTATCAATATCATCATCCTTTGGAGAAGTAAACGGATGATGAGTTGCCATAAATCTATTTTCTTCTTCACTAAATTCAAATGAAGGAAAATCAACAACCCATAAAGGTTTATATATTGTTTTATCAATTAAATTTAAATCATTAGCTAATTTTAAACGTAACGCTCCAAGACTATTTTTAACAATACTTTTTTTCCCACTTACAATAAAAATCATATCATTTTTTTCTAAATTTAATTCTTTAATTAGTTTTTCTTTATCATCGTCAGTTAAGAATTTATTTAAAGAACCTGTTAACTCATCTTCTAATTTTAAATACGCTAATCCACTTGCTTTATAAGTTTTAACATATTCAGTTAACTTATCAATTTCTTTTCTTGAATATGATACATTTTTAACTATTATTGCATTAACCTCATCTTTTAAAAATTCAATATCAAATAAATGTTTAACATCAACTATTTTCATATCAAATCTTAAATCAGGTTTATCACTACCATAAAAATTAATCGCATCATCATATTTCATTTTTAAAAAAGGTGTTTCTAGTTCAACATTTTTAACTTCTTTAAATGTATTAACAATTAAGTCTTCTGCCAAATTCATAATATCTTCTTCTTTAACAAAGCTCATTTCTATATCTATTTGAGTAAATTCAGGTTGACGATCTGCTCTTAAATCTTCATCTCTAAAACATCTTGCAATTTGGAAATATCTTTCTAATCCACCAACCATTAATAATTGTTTAAAAATCTGAGGACTTTGAGGTAGTGCATAAAATTTATTTTTATTAACACGTGAAGGAACTAAATAATCTCTTGCTCCTTCTGGTGTCGATTTACACAAAATAGGTGTTTCCACTTCTGTAAAATTAAGTTTATCTAAATAGTTTCTTACTGATAAAGTTATTTTATGACGTGTTTTTAGTTTTGAATTTAATTCATTTCTTCTTAAATCTAAATAACGATATTTTAATTTTGTATCCTCAAGCGCCGTAGTTTCATCACTTATTTCAAAAGGAATTTCAAAAGAAGTATTCAAAACAACTAATTCAGTTACAATTATTTCAACCTCACCTGATTCTAATTTTTCATTAATACTTTCTCTTTTTACAACTTGGCCAGTTATATTAATAACAAATTCTTTTCCTAAACTAGATGCTAGTTCATAGTATTTATTATCAGGATTAACTACTAATTGAACAAGGCCAGATGAATTTCTTAAATCAATAAATATTAAACCACCTAAATTTCTTTTTTTTGAAACCCAACCATTTAAAGTTACTGTTTCATCAACATTCTTAATATTAATCAATTTCCTCACCTACATTCTCTTCTAAAAAATAATTAATATAATCAAAAGGTATTTTATATTCCTCTTTTGTTTTATTATTTTTAACTGTGTATATTTTTTCATTTAATTCATCATCACCAATAATAATAACAAACTTAGCATTTATTTTATCAGCATATTTAAAATTAGATTTTATATTTTTATTCATATAATCCATATCAATTATAAAATTATTATCTCGTAATTCTTGACATAGTTTTATTGCGTGGTTAGAAGTACTCATATTAATTATATAAGCATCAACATAATCTTCATTTTTTATATCAATTATACTTAATAATCTTTCTAATCCTAAGGCAAATCCAACACCTGGAACACTAGGTCCACCTAATTGTTCTACTAATAAATCATATCTCCCACCAGCGCATAAAGTTAACATTGTTCCATTAACATTACCTACTACTTCAAACACTGTATGAGTATAATAATCTAATCCTCTAACTAAGTTATTATCTACTTCATAATCAATATCCAAAACATCTAGATATTCTTTAACTTTGTTAATATGTTCCTTACTACTATCATTTAAATATGCTTCTAATTTAGGAACTTTTTTCATATAACCTTTTTCACTATCAACTTTACAATCAAGTATACGTAAAGGATTTTTTTCTAATCTATTTAAACAATCTTCACATAAATCTTCTTTATAATTATTAAAATATTTAATTAAATCGTTTTTATATTCTAATCTTGATTCTAAATCACCTAAACTATTTATTTTAAGACTTAAATCAGTTATTCCAAGCATTTTGTAAAAATCTATTGCAATACTTATAACTTCAACATCCATCAAAGGATTTTTACTACCAAATACTTCAACACCTAATTGATAAAACTCTCTATATCTTCCCGCTTGTGGTCGTTCATACCGATACATAGGACCATAATACCAACACTTAACAGGTAATGTATCAGCATACAATTTATTTTCAATAAAACTTCTAACTATCCCAGCTGTTCCTTCTGGACGTAACGTTAAATTTCTATCCCCTTTATCTTTAAATTCATACATTTCTTTACTAACAATATCACTAGTTTCTCCAACACTTCTTTTAAATAAATCACTGCTTTCAAATAAAGGTGTTCTAAAAAAACTAATATTATGTTTTTCCATAACTAATTTCCAAACATTTTCAATATATAAAATATCTTTTCCATTAATTACATCATAAGTTCCTTTTGGTTTTTGTATCATTTTAATCACATCCATTTATAAATTTCTTCTAAAGGTTTTCTCGGTCTTTTATTAGGTGTTTCTAATTTATAACCAACAGAAATAGCGGCCACTAATTCTTTATCTTCATTAACTAATTTTTTTATCTCATCTTCAAAATCTAGAACATATCCAATCCATAATGTACCTAAATTTTTATTTTCGGCTTCTAATAATATATTTTGTATAGCTGCTCCAATTGATTGATGAGAATATCTATCACTTTCACTAGAAAACACTAATAATAATACAGGCGCCTCTTTAATAACACTAGATGTAACATACATATATTTGCTTTCTTCGTTGTTTAATAATTCACCTATTTTATCTTTTAATTCATCTTCAACTACAACAAAATACCAATATTGTTTATTTTTGGCTGATGGTGCGAGTGAAGCTGCTTCAATTAAATTAAGTATATCTTCTTTTGGAATTCTTTTTGTATCAAATTTTCTAATACTTCTTCTATCTGCTATTTCCTTTATCATAAGTTTCCTCCTTAATTACGATTTGACTATCAATTAAATTATTTGTGGTTAAATCAATATTTACACCGAAATTACTAGTTATTCTTCCCATATATTGACCAAATACATTTCCTAAATAATTAGAATCCCCATATTTTTCTTCTGGCCAATCTTTTAAATAACTAATAGTCGCATTATATTCACTATATAGTACAGGGTCAACGTGTGCAGCAAATTTATGTGGTTCTAGACACATTTCTTCCACGTATTTTAACCATCCAAAATCAGAATAATTTTCTTTAATCGATTTTATATCGTATCCAGTTTCAAGTGAGTATGTATATAAAGCAACATCAATTACCCCGTTCCCAACATTATGGGCATAAGATGCCATAAACGGATTACCATTGTATCTTTTTAAATAATTTTGAATGTTCATTACACCTAATTTAATATTAGTTTCTAAATCATGAGTTGTTTCGTCATTAATGTAAACCACTTCTTCTTTATTAGTCATATAATTAAAAGCAACTATTGATCTATCACTTCCATCATTATTTTTAATATGAGGAAGTTCTATTTGAGAAATCCCAACTGCATATCCGTTATAGTTAGAACCATCTTTTAAAGTCGCTTCATGATTTAAAGAAGATTCTTGTAAAAATAAAGCAATCATTAAATAAGGATCTACATTAAATTCAGCTGAATAATTAAATAAAATTTCTCCACCTTCTGAATTAACAAAATCAGTTATGACATTCTTAGTATAATCATCTAATTTAACTCCAACTTCAACAGCAGGATTATCTAGTTCACCGTTATAAAATTGTTCCGCTTGAGAACATCTTGTTTCAAAAGTATTATCAACTAATAATGGGTTGTCAATAATTACAATAGGCTCTTCAATATTATCATTATAAGCAGGGACATCAATTACTTCTAGTATTTCAGTCACTATCTCATCATCAGAAGCAGCTTTACTTTCATCTTGTAATTTTTCTCCCATACTTAGGGTAATAATACCAGCTGTTACTAAGGCAATAACTTTTTTATTAATAGTAATTCTATTCCTACTTTTACCTAAAACCGGGCTTAAGATGTCTAAAATATCATGACTATACTTAGTAGGAAATTTAATTCTATAATTATTTCCACTAATAATAGTAACATCTTTATATTCATTTATAGAAGAAACATTTTTAGAATTTAAATCTTTTAAAACTTTCGCAATATAAGAAAAATCAGAACTTTCTAAAAACGTTCCATTCATATTCTCTCTCATATATAATTGCCCATTTATCATGGTTAAACTAATTTTCTTCATATTTTTCACTTATAGAAATTCCATCTCCAACATCTAAAAAAATAGTTTTGTATTCTTTATTTTCTTTTAAAAATTGAATGTAATTTTCTATCTTTCTAATTAAAGCTTTTAAATTTTTACTATTTATTTTTTCTTTGTTATTTGTTAAACCATGAAAGTTTAAATTATCAGTAATTATAAACTTACATTTATCTGCAAACATTGCAAAGAATTTTTCATTTTGGCTTTTGGCTGCATCGATAAATAACAAATCAAAGTTATTACTTATTTCATAATCAAAAGCATCTATGTTATAAATTGTTATTTGATTAGATAAATTTAATTCGTTAATATTATTAACCGCTTCTTTATATCTTAATTCATCTCTTTCAATTGTTATTATTTTAATATCAGAGTCAATTAAAGCCATTTTAATAGCTGAATATCCAATAGCTGATCCTATTTCTAAAATTGTTTTAATATTTTTTTCTTTAATAAACTTAATTAAAAACTCTATTCCATCTTCTTGCATAATTGGAACATTATTTACAAGTGCATATTGTTTAATATTTTCTAACATGAAGTTCCTAAATATGTTTTACAATTTTGTTGATGTCCAGCATAAGTTTCAGCAAAATATGTATCTAAGGTATCAATATTAGCTACAAAATATAAATAATCATGTTCAGCCGGATTTAAAACAGCATCAATACTCTTTTCTCCTGGGTTATTCCCTGGCCCGATTGGTAATCCTTCATATTTATATGTGTTATATAAAGAATCATAATCCAAATCAGTATAAGTATAAAATTCTTTCCATTCATCTATCGCATAACCAACCGTCGCACAACTTTGCAAATACATATTTAAATCTAATCTATTTTTAAATACACCAGCAATTTTAGCTCTTTGTTCGTCATTAGCAGCTTCATATTCAACGATAGAAGCAAATGTTAATAATTCATGTACAGTCATTTCACTATTTTCAATACCTGTTTTATATTTCGTTAAAATTTCACCAGTTTTATCTAACATTAAATATATTATTTCTTCTACTGAAATATCATTATCAATTTTATAAGTAGCCGGAAATAAATAACCTTCTAAACTTTGTTTTAAATCACTATTTAAAACTTCCTCTGTCACAAACCAGTATTTATTAATAACATTGTTTAAAAATATATCATCATTAATAGTATTTAGTACTTCCTCACTACTATAATCAGTTAACTCAGCAATAGAATCAGCGATAAACTCAACTCTTCTACCTTCTGGAATTGTAAGAGTTAATCTATTATCAACAGATTCTCCTTCTAATACTTTTAATAAATCTACTAGATTCATATTTCTATTTAAAGTAAATACCCCTATATCTAATTTGCCTGGTTCGAAAACCTTTATATGAATCTTATAAAAAAACTCTGATTTAATTAAACCGGCATTTTCTAATTTTATCCCTAACCCTGAATAAGTATCATTAGCTTCAACTTCAAATAAAACTTCCTCACTATTATCAGTCGGAGCTGATACATTAACTATATACACCACACTAAACCCAATAACTAAAACTAAAAATATCGCAAATAAAATTCCAAATATTTTAACAAACTTCATAAAAAAGAGACTATTGCCCCTCAGCTTCTGATTTGAATTCTTCTTGAATTTCGCTTAGTATAGTTTCAATAATTTTCCACTCTTTTTCAGTTTCAATTGGTGTTAAGTTTAAATTTTCTTGATCTGGTGTATAAATTGAAGCATAAACTTTTGTATTACCTTCTAAATCACTAGTGTTATCGGTATAAACAATGTAGTTTTTCTTAGTCTCATCAGATTCAAAAGTAAATAAAACCTCACATTCTATTTCTTTACCATCTTCTCCTATTACATTAAAAGTCATTTTTTCGTCTTTCATATTATCTTCCTTTCCTATCTAAATACGTTTGTAAAATAATAGTAGCAGCCAAACTGTCAACTTTTTGTTTTCTTTTCTTTCTTGATAAATTAGCTTCAATCATATAATTATGAGCTGATTTTGTTGATAACCTTTCATCTTGATATTCAACACTAATATCAAATTTAGTTTCTATTAAATCTCCAAATTCCATTGTTTCAACTGCCCTAGGCCCTATCGAATTATTCATATTCTTTGGTAACCCTAACACTACTATTTTTATTTTATATTCATCAATAATTTTTTTTAACTCTTCAAGCAAAAAATCTTTTTCTTCATATCTAATTGTTTTATAAGTACTAGCTATAATACCAAGTTCATCTGATAAAGCAACCCCTAATGTTTTTGTCCCTAAATCAAGACCTAAATACCTCATACTATCACCTTCACTAATTAATGAATATTAAATACATTTTACCATTTTTTTTTATTAAATACAACTTTTTTACAATTAAAAACTACAAAGTTATTGTAGTGTCTTTTATTTTATAGTCTGTATAATATTTTAATTGTCTAATAAGTTTAAATAAAGCCTCATCTTTATTTTTCGCTTCTAACATTATATCAATATTAAAAGGAAGTTTTTTTAATTTTTCTAAAAATAAAATAAATTCTTTATAATCAATAAAGTCATGATGAGATCTAAATTCTTTTTTTAACTTACTCTTAGGAGAAGAAAAATGCATTTTAGGATTATTATTCTTCCATGTGTTGCATATATCAACTAAGTAATCATCTATGTTTTCTCCTTCATTATTACAAATATGGTGGTGATAATCAAGGACAAAAGGAATTTCTAATTTTTTACAAATGTATAAACAATCTTTTATATTAAATACTTTATCATCATTTTCAATTGCTATACATTTTTGAATGTAAGGTGGTAACAATTTAAAGTTTTTAATAAATCTTTGGATACTTTTTTCTTTACCAAAAACTGAACTTCCAACATGAATTAAAATTAGTTTTTTTCTTATACCAAGAGCATTTAAAATATTATAATGATATTCCAAAATTTTAAAAGAATTAGTAACAACATCTTTTTTAGTACTATTAATAACTGTAAATTGATCTGGATGAACATCTAGTCTCATCCCCTTACAAAGTAACTTTAATCTTTCATAGTACTTACTATACTTATATATATAATCAAATTCAACATCATCCTTAGTTGCTAAGGGAATTAATTTAGACGTTAATCTAAAAAATTTAATACCATTTCTTTTATTATAGTTAAGTAATTGTTCTAAGGCTTCTAAGTTTGATATTATTACAGTATGCAATTTTGACATATCAGTTTGCTTCAAGTATTCTGTATAAGTTAAATTAGTTGATGCAGTCACATCAAGTGTTTTAGAAACTCCAACATATCCTAATCTTATCATCATATAAATCACCATTCATAGTATGATTTTTATTTGCTACTTTATACTATAATTTAAATCAACAATTCCATTATATGATATAGTACTATCTAATTTTAAATTTGTTTTTTTATTATTTTTAAATAAGCTAATACCATCACCTAAAATTATCGGAATAACAGATATTTTTAATTCATCAATCAAATTATAATTTAATAATTGATTGACTATTGAAGCTCCACCACAAACCCAAATATTTTTAGTCGTTACCTGTTTCAATTCTTCAATTAAATCTTTAATATTTTTATCAGTAAACTTAATTTCTTCTTGGTCAGCTATTTTTTTATGTGTAATAACATAACTTTTTTTACCTTTATATGGCCAAACAGAGGCTAACTCAGTTACAATTTGATTGTATGTTGTATACCCTAATATAACAGTATCGATAGACTCAACAAACTCTTCATAACTTCCCATATTGGTTATATCGCTACCATCCCCACCTAACCATTCAACACTTCCATTCTTATCAGCAATATAACCATCTAAACTCATAGCAATATAAGCAATCACTTTTTTCATATATACCCTCTTTTCTAATTTAAGAATACATGAAACATTTAACATTGTCAAATAAAAAGAACATCTAGTTATGTTCAATTTTTATTTTATATTTTTTTCCCCAGTAATGGATTTGATAAATATACGCTAGTAGTTGTGGATTAGTCATTAATTGCCCAAACCATGGAGTATTGCAATCATCTTTATTGTTTATTAATTTATTTAACTCTTCCCTATCAAACAATGTGTGCAAAATTGATTTTTTATCTTTTAAACATTTCATAACTAATTTGGTTATGATTTTTGTATACTGTGGATTATGAGTTTTAGGATAAGGATTTTTTTTACGGTTTACTATCTCAGTTGGTAATATATCTTTAAAAGCATCACGTAATATTTTTTTTTCAATATCTTCATTATATAAGTATTCAAATGGTAAATTCCACAAGTATTCAATTAAATTATGATCCGAAAAAGGAACTCTCGCTTCTAATGAAGCATACATAGTCATTCTGTCCTTTCTAGTTAACAACGTTGCCATAAACCAATCTCTATTTAATTTAAAGATGTTTTTTGTTTTATTTTTTAATTTACACTTGTTATACTCTTGATTAACAAATTTAATTATATCAATATTCAAATTCTTATTTATTAAAGATTGTCTTTTATCTAAATTTCTAAGCCAGGGAAATGTATCTAAATTAACTAATTCCGTTTTATAAAACCAAGGATAACCTCCAAATATTTCATCCGCACACTCACCGGATAAAATAACTTTTTGCTCCTTAGCTATTTTTTTAGAAAACCATAATAAAGACGAATCAATATCAGACATGCCAGGTAAATCTTTAGCGATAACTGCCTGTTTTAGAGTTCTAACTAACTCTTTAATTTTAACTATATGAAAAGTATGCTTTGTTTTAAACTTATCACTCATTAATTTTATATAGTAATTATCTTGTGAGACCTGATAATTATTTTTTTTAAAATACTTATCATTATCTTCATAATCTATTGAATAAGTTGCGATTCCATCTACTTTTAAAGCACTAATGGCTGTTATTATAGATGAATCTAGTCCTCCACTTAATAAACATGCAACACCAACATCTGATACCAATTGATTCTCAATTATATTTGTTACCATATTTTTTATTTTTATAACGGCTTCTTCATAACTATCCAAACATTTCTTATCAACAACTTCCCAGTATTTTTTTATTTTAACTTTACCATTATATACCATATAATGACCTGGCAATAATTCAAAAATATCTTTAAATAGTCCACTACCCGGAGTTATAGAAGGAAATAAACCAAGTAATATATGTAATGAATTTTTATCAAGTATAGGGTCAATAATTTTACTTTTTAATATTCCTTTTATATTTGAACTAAATATAAAATTATTTTTTTTATTAGTATAGTATAACGGTTTTACTCCAACTCTATCTCTTGCCAAAAATACACTATTACCGTCATAAATAGCAAAAGCAAATATTCCGTTTAGTTTATTTAATATTTTTTCTTTAAAATGTGCATACCCTTTTAACAAAACCTCAGTGTCACTATTTGTATCAAAATTATAATTTAAAGCAACTAACTCTTCTCTTAGTTCATTAGTATTATATAATTCACCGTTATAAATGATTGTATAATTTTTATATGACATCGGTTGTTTACCAAACTGAGGATCTATTATAGCAAGCCTCCTATGCCCAAACAACAAATTATTAAGAAAATAATACCCTTTACCATCTGGTCCTCTTTTTTTTAAAGTCGACGTCATTTTTTTAAATATATTTTTTTTAGCAGATAAACTTTCTTTTTTATTTACCCACCCTATTATTCCACACATCTAATCACCATTATATTGTATGCATTAGGAACTAAATTAGATTCATATACATAATATAAAGTGGTGAGAATATGAAATTATTAATACTAGGCGGGGATAAACGATACCTCAATTTAATCAAGTACTATCATGAAAAAGATTTAACTATTATAGGATTTGATAAAATATTTGATTGTTCAGATATAAAAACCTTAGATGCATCATTATTTGATATTATTATATTCCCAGTAGATGGCATAAAAAGAGATTTTAGTATTTACACACCTTTTAATAAATCAACTATATATATACCAAAAGAGTTCTTACAAAATATAAAAAAAGATGCTCATGTATTTACAGGAACCGAGAATGAAATATTAGCTACTTATACCCATAATTATATAAAAGTTATGGAAGATGATGAGGTAGCTACTACTAATGGTCATTTAACTGTTGAAGGAATATTGGCTGATATAATTGATAATACCAATTTTTCTATAAAAGACTCTAACATTATTGTTTTTGGATATGGTAAGATCGGGAAACCACTTGTTAAAGTTCTCCATACATTAGGCGCAAAAGTCATAGTAGGAACTGATGTTGTTATTGATGATTATGATTATTTTTTAACAACAAATACTTATGAACATTTATTAGCTGGTGCGGATATTATCATAAACACAGTTCCAAAAATATTATTAGATAGTTCGAATATGGGATCAATTAACAGACAATGTTATCTGTTAGATGTTGCTTCGTATCCTTATGGCATAGATATAGAAGAAGCTTTAAAACTAGGTTTAATTTATAAACAATTACCAGGTATTCCCGGTAAAATTTCACCTAAAAGTGCTTCATTAATAATTTCTAAAAAGATAAATAAATATATAAATAAGAAAGAAGGTAAACTATGAAAATAGGTTTTGCTATAACTTCATCATACTGTACAATTGAAAAAGTATTAGAACAATTAATAGAATTAGTTGAATTGGGATATGATGTCTACCCGATTGTTCAACCAACTGTTTTAGATAATGACACTAGATTCGGTAAGGGTGAAGATATAAAAAAAGTTATCGAGAAGATAACTAGTAAAAAAATTGTTTCGACTATAATAGAGGCTGAAAGGTTTGGCCCAGAGATTAAACTTGATGCCTTAGTAATCGTACCTGCAACAGGAAATACAATTGCTAAATTGGCAAACGGAATCACCGATACAACTGTTTGTATGACGGCCAAAGCAACATTAAGAAATAGTTCTCCTGTCATTATAGGAGTTGCAACTAACGATGGCTTAGGGTTAAACGGACAAAACATTATGAAATTATATAATACTAAAAACATTTATTTTGTTCCATTTTCACAAGACGATCCAATTAATAAGCCTAATTCATTGATAGCAAATTTTGATTTATTAATTGATACTTTAAACAGTTCCTTAAACAAAAAACAACTTCAACCACTTCTAGAAGGAAAGCAATATAAAAAAGAATTCTAATAATTCTTTTTTTAGTTTTTTGGATATTTTTTTTGTTTATCAGCCTCTGTCTCAGGCATTAACTGTGAGACAGGATGATTATGAGAATATAAAGAATTTAAATAAAATTCCTCAATAACATCATTTTTAAATGGATAATTCCCTAAAATTCCTTTAATTTTAGTAATAACATCCTTAGCAAAGCTATTATAAGATTTTATTAAAACATCAAATGATGAATCAACCACACCACTACTTTGAGTAATCGCCTCTCCTCGTTTACTAATTCTTGTTAAAGTTGTTTCTGATGTGTCTATATCACTTCTAAGACATAATGTTTCTGCTGTTTTATCAGGAAGACTTTTTTTGTAAAGATAACTCAATTGATTTTTGCCAGATAAACACTCCGGAAACCATTTTAGTTCAACTACTTCTCTAACTTCTTCTTCACTTTGTTTATCATAAAGCTTCACATTCAATCCATAGTAGTCGTCTAACTCAAAAGACGCAAAACCAAACTCTTTACTCCATACTTCAATTAAATTTGATCTAGTATTTATTTTTATATTATCAGTAGTTCCATCATTTTTATTAACAAAGAAACTATATGAATATAATTCAGTACTGCTAGTTCTAGTAGAAACAAACGTTATCTCGCTATCTATTTCCATAGTGTATTTAATACTATTACTTTCAATATGTTTTTCTTTTGTAATTGATCCTATAACTTTTTCCTTGTTTAATATATAATAAACTGACACTTCATAATTATCACTTTTTTCAAGTATAGCCTCATCTGATATTGTATATCCAAAAAAATTTAAAAAATCTAATTCATATTTCATATTTTCCTCCAATTAATTTCATATTATATACTTTTTATGAAATAAATGCAAGTAACTCATTTGTTTTATCCCTATTCTAACACTCAACTAATTTGTGGTATAATAAATTAGGAGTGTGATACATATGAATTACAATAATATTAAGACACCTAATGAACTATTACGATATATGCAACAAAATATAAAATACGGATTTGTTTCTAAAACTGGCAAAATATATGACAACCCCCAAAGTACAGAATGGAAAAACGATTGGTATTTAAATTGTGTTGTTCAAAGTGGCAATGAAGTATTAAATACAAAACATGGTACATGTTGGGATCAAGTTGAATTAGAAAGAAAATGGTTTGAAGAAAATAATTATAATTTTAAAACTATATATATATGGTTTGAAGTTAATCGACCAAGTAACTTACCTACACACACATTCTTAGTATTTGAAGAAAATAATAAATTTTATTGGTTTGAACATTCATTTTTTGACAATCAAGGAATACATGAATTTGAAACTATAAATGATGCTATTGAGCATGTAAAAAAAGAACAATTAAAATATGCAATTAAAACAGGAAGAGCAACTACTAGCGATTATAAATATATAACTGCTTATAAATATTCTAAACCCTTACCAAATTTGAATGTTGATAATTATATCAAACACGTAACAAGCACTAATACAATTAAACGACATTAAAATAACTGCTAGATAATAGCAGTTTTATATTGTAAAAAAAGCGAACTAATAAAAATTCGACTAAAATATCATTTGGAGCAAGTGGTTAAGTTATTTCAAACTTTTTCGCTAATTAGGAATTAATAATTCAATATCAATTTCTAATAATATTTTAACACGTATTTAAGTATTTGCAATAAAATAATTTAAAAAAGTCTGATTTTATGGTATAATTATATAGAAAGTATGGGTGATTAAATATGAATACTGAACAAGCAGTTCAATTATTAAATATAATTAAATCATATCAAGGTCAAAAAATAAAAATAACATACTATAAAAAAAATTATGATTATCAGTTAGTAAATAATGATTGGAAAATAGGTTTTGGTGGATATGAAAAAGTATCTAAAGATGTAAAACTTTGCGAGGTTAATAACTTTATGAGTGTATTAGCAGAAGATAGTGATACAAAAAGGAATTTTCCTTTTTTCGGAATGGATTGTATTATTGAATCTCTTGGTGCAATCAATGAAGATAATTCAATTTCATTAATTTACGAAAATCAATTTCTACAAAGCCATAATTTAAACATAGAAAATAATCAATTGGGTCAACAAATGAAAAAAGAAATGTTTCAATGTGAAGATATTGATGAACAAATTAAAGAATATATAGAAAGAGAAAAATTAAGTAAGAGTGCTAATAATCCAATATTGAATGATTTATTTGATAAGCCATCTATTTTTGATTATGGTGCACGAGATAGAGTATTCCCTTTTACAAATGAAATGCTAAATCTATATATGCCAGCTTATTCTTTTGAGGGTAAAAAGGTTTTAGCAAATTTAGGTGGTGGCGATTTTGCATTAAATGCATATTTATTAGGAGCAAGTTTGGTAGATACTTTTGATATTAATGAATATTCTTATTATTACTACGAATTGAAAAAGGCACTGATAAAATACAATAGTTATGATGAATTTTTGAATATCATAGAGAACCAAAAAAAAGTGTATGATGATTTTAATAACTATAAACATTTTCTAAATACTGATGTTTCTGATGTTATTGCTAAAATGTTTGAAAAATACAGTAGTTGTTTGATTGGATTCGCAAAGAAATTATTTTTACTTTCATCATTTAATGCCGAAGAAAGGGAGTTTTCTAGCAAGGATTTAAAAAATTTAAGGATGAATGCAAAATTTAGAAATTTTTATTTAAGTAATGAACAAAATTATAACTTAGTACGTAGCCAATTATTAAATGGCATAGATTATCATAGTAAGTTTTTGCTAGGAGATGTTACCAAATTACAATTTTGTAACAAGTATGATATAGTTTATTTAAGCAATATTGGTGATGTTATTGATGCTCAACAATATTATGCTTTTATTCGTTTTTTACGTGATAATATTTTAACAGATAATGGTCAAATAATCGTTGTTGACAAAGTTGGAAAATTTGATTTTCTTTTAAATGATGAAAGTGTTTCACAAGATGGTTATGATGCTACTCAGATAACACAATATAATAAAAATAATGCAGGTTTATCCAGTATTCCAGATTCCGAAAAGAATGTTTGCTTATATTCTATTTATAGACAACCGGAATTAAAACATAGTTCAAAAAGATGATTTGATAATTAGCGTTCAAAATCATCTTTTTCTCTATCTTTATAATTGTTTTGTATTTTATCTAAATCATTATCATCAATAATACTTTCGTGATATAGTTCAGTAATGATTTCATCATACTTATCATTAGAGAAGAATTTATTTTGTAAAAATTCTATAAACTTTTTCCATAACTTTTTTAAAGTAATCAACCACTTTTTGTAATTCTGATACCTTATCTTCTAATTCATCAATAGTTTCGTTTGCATCATTCAAATCATATTCTAATTCTTCAATTCTATCATCACGAGTTTTTATTTTATTTTTCAAATTTCTAACTTCGTTAGAATGTTCTCTTAAGTCATCTTCATATTTTTTTAAGACTATATTTATATCATTTCATCTAAAAGTCAAGACATATTGCTTATTTAACCAGTTTTAAGGCACTTTTAAGAGAAGTTAGTACAAATATTTATATTTAGTTTAATTGTTTAATAAAACTTTCTAAATCCTTTAATTCTAATTTATTTGATAGATTACCAACATATAAAGTTTTAGAATAGTTAAATGCAAGAAATGTAATACCTTTAATTATTATTCTATGTGGCTCTATATAACTTAAATTTGATTTATCAATATTTCTAATATTACCATTTATGATAGTAGGTTTGGTATTACAAAAATCACATATAAATTCAATCTTTCTTTTTAAATCATTTTCAATTTCTAATTCTTTTGTAGTAACATTAATCATAAAATCTATCCTTTCAAAACTTAAATACTAAAAAAGTACCAACTTCTTTTAGAAATTGATACTTATATATTTAAGTCCTAAACTATAAAAGTTCGGAAAGATTTCCCAATGGAGCGTTTTCTTAACAAATCACGAACTACGTTTCTTGATGAAACAATTATATCATAAATTT
>CAYJPP010000025.1:9091-17339 GCA_964372175.1 uncultured Muribaculaceae bacterium | reverse complement strand
TGAGTCTGATATAACTTAATTTAAAATACAATAAAAAAAAGATATAAAATCTTTTTAAAATCCTCTTGATGACCCACCACCACCTGATGAACCGCCACCACCTGAGAAGCCACCAGATGACCCACCACCAGAGTAGCCTCTTGATGAACCAAATGAAGAACTACCTGAATTTAAGTAGGTTGAAGGGATTTGTAGAGTAATGGTTATATACAAACTAAAAACATTAAGGTAAAGACTAAGAATCGTACCATAATGAGTACTAATAATATTTATAATAATAAGTAATATTAAATAAAGTGTTATTTTTTTACCGTTTGTTTTAACTTTGCCATTAGGTAATTTTAATACTTTTTTTGGTATTCTAGCATCATTAGCGTATTTTATTCGCTGTTTAATGCTTGCCTCTTGTCCTATACAAATTCCTAAAATTATTGTTAAAAATAAACTTATAATTATTATCCAAATAGAAACATCAGATAACTCATTAGTAGTTTCTAGGTTTGGTTCTGTATAGTCTAGTGATAAGTTATTTAAAGTTACAATTTCTTTAAAAAAAGCATCATAACCATTACGTATTCCTTCATCGAAATTATCATTTTTAAGATAAGGGATTATATATTCATCTTGAAATCTTCCTGTTTTTCCATCTGGTAAAATGCCTTCTAGTCCATAACCAACCTCAACTCTAAATAATCTTTCTTCTAAGGCTAGTAATAGGAGTAAGCCGTTGTTTTTTTCTTTATCTCCGATTCCGAATTCTCTAAATAATTCAGTTGAGTATTGTTCTAAATTATTGCCTTCTAAACTAGGAATTGTAACAATAACAATTTGTGTGCCATCAATATTAGCTAATTCGCTACTTTTAGAAACTATATAGGATTCTGTTTCTTCTGATAGTATATTAGCGTAATCATTCACATAAAATTCATTTGTTGGCGTGAGTGAATGACTTGTAAATGGAAAAAATAGTAATATTGCAATTAAGTACTTTAATTTATTCAAAATCAACATTTGGAACCTCTGTTGCTCCTTCTGTTGTTTCAAAATAAATTTTTTCTTCAAATCCAAACATTGAAGCCATTAAGTTATTTGGAAAAGTTTTAATTGACGTATTGTAATCTTTAACTGCATCGTTATAATCTCTTCTAACTGTTGCAATTCTATTTTCAGTTCCAGCAAGTTCATCTTGTAAATTTATAAAATTAGTATTAGCTTTAAGATCTGGATATGCCTCTGCTACTGCTAGTAATCTTCCTAATGCCTGTGTAATTTCTGCATCTGCATTTGCTTGTTCTTCAACAGTGTTAGAATTAAGCATGTTTTGTCTTGCTTCATTTACAGCAGCAAATACACTTTCTTCGTGTTCGGCATATTCTTTAACTGTATTAACTAAATTAGGGATTAAGTCATTTCTACGTTGTAATTGGACTGAAATATCAGCCATTTTTGTTGTTGTGTTTTCTTCTTTGGTAACAAGACTATTATAGGTTCCCATTAACATTAAACCTAATAATAAAATTATTCCTCCGATAATTAGTAGTGTTTTGTTTTTCATAAATACCTCCTCATAGTAACCGTCATAAACAGTATACTTAAAATAAGTATACACCTTAATTTTATATATGGCAAGTTATTTTTTTATTTAAATTTAAAGACATATGATAATAAAAGTGATATAATAAATAAGATGATTAAGGGAGTGAATTTATGAAATTGATTAAAAACATCGTGATAGTTATATTTGTATTATTTTTTATAATACTATTATTTTTAGATGAGGAAATAGAAAATATTGGAGAACAAACATACACTTTAATGGTTTATATGTGTGGTTCGGATTTAGAAACAGATGGTGGGTATGCGACTACTGATATTAGTGAAATGCTTATGGCTACTAAGGATGAAAAGGTTAATATCGTTATGCAGACAGGATGCACTAATGAGTGGCAAAATTATGGTATTTCAAATGAAGAACTTGAAAGATATGTAATTGAAGATGGGGAACTAAATTTAGTTGATTCAACTAATCAAAATATGTTAGAAACAAATACTTTAACAGATTTTATTAATTTTGCTAAAACTAATTACGAAGCTGATAGATATGGATTAATCATGTGGGACCACGGTGGGGGAGCTATTAGTGGATTTGGGTATGATGAAACAATAGAATCTGATGATACTATGTCAATAGATGAAATAAAACAAGCTTTAAATAATACTGATGTTAAGTTCGATTTTGTTGGTTTTGACGCTTGTTTAATGGCTACTGTTGAAACGGCTTATATGTTAAAAGGTAAAGCTGATTATTTGATAGCCTCAGAAGAATTAGAACCTGGGACTGGTTGGAATTATACTGAAATTATTAATGGTTTATCAAGTAATACGGACATTGAGACTTTGGATTTAGGTAAGATAATAACTGATTCATTTATCGAATCAAATGTTGGATTTTTATTTGATGAAGAAGCAACATTAAGCGTTGTAAATGTTAATGAAATTGATTCGTTAATAACTAATTTAACTGAGTATATGAAACAAATTGATATTACTTTATTACAAACATCGCAGTTTAATAAAGTAGCTAAGGCAATTGATAAAACAAAAGCTTTTGGTTACGGAGAAGTTGACACAATTGATTTATATCATTTGGTTCAAAATTTAGAAACAAATATTAATGATACATTAATAACTAACTTAGAAGATGTAGTAGAATATAATAATACAACTTCTGTTATGGAAAATTCAAACGGTTTATCTATTTATATACCTTATATTGACTTAGATAATTATAGTAAAATGATTGATATTTATAATAATATTGGAATGCCTTCTGAATATATATCAGTATTATCAAAAATAGCTAATACAGTGGCAGGTGGGCAAACAAAAAGTAATTACCAAACAGAACAATGGTACGATTCATCTTACATTGAAGATAATCAACAATATTATGATGAGTATGAATATGAAACATTAGAAATAGTTGATCAAGGAGATTATTATGCTCTTTTATTAGATGAAGAAGATTGGGAAGTTATCAATACTATAACAGCTGAGGTTTTATATGATGATGGTGAGGGTTATGTTGATTTAGGTAGTGATGATTACTATGAAACTACTGATGAGGGTAATTTGATTGTTAGTTTTGATGGAACATGGATTTCATTAGACGGAAATATAGTACCATTTTATGTTACAGAGTCAACTGCTTCATATACAAAAGCGATAGTACCAGCTTATTTAAATGATGAATTAGTTGAATTAATAGTTTTATGGGATTCTAAAAATCCTGATGGTATTGTAAAAGGGGCTAGACCAGCAACTAATTATGGTGATACAACGATAGAAACTAGAAGATTAATCGAATTAAAGCAAGGAGATAAAATAGAGTTTATTTTTGATTATTATACATATGATTTAGAATATGAAAATAGTTATACAATAGGTGATGCTTTAATTTTAGAAGATAAGGATATAGTTGTAGAATATAAAGAAGTTGAAGCTTCAGAATTTTATGTTTATTATAAAATAACAGATATATATAATAATGAATATTATACAGAAGCAGTAATTTTATATTAGAAGGTGAAATATGATTATAAGTGCGAGTAGAAGATGTGATATTCCTTCGTATTTTGGAGAATGGTTTATTAATAGACTAAAAGAGGGTTATGTAATAGTTCCTAACCCTTTTAATAATGAACGTTATTCAAAAGTAATTCTAACAAAAGAAACGATTGATATAATTGTTTTTTGGACAAAAAATCCTATTCCATTTTTAAAATACTTAAATGAAATAGATGAGATGGGGTATAAGTATTATTTTCAATTTACAATCACGCCTTATGAGAAAGATATTGAAAAAAACTTGCCGGATAAAAATTTATTAATAAAAACATTTATTGATTTAAGTAAAAAAATTGGTAAAAATAACATGGTTTGGCGATATGATCCAATCTTGATTAATGATAAGTATGATTTGAACTATCATATTAAATCATTTAGAGAAATGGTTGATAAGTTGAAAGGGCATACAGAACGGTGTATGATCAGTTTTGTTGATAATTATAAAAATGTCAGTACTAGAATGGGATATAATGTTGATTATAAAATGACTTTATCAAATGTTGAAAAAATAGTTAATATATTTTCAATGATTGCAAAAGAATCCGGTATTAAGTTATATACTTGTTCAGAAGAATTTGATTTATCAAAATATGGAATAGAACATGGTTCATGTATTGATAAAGATATAATTGAGAAATGTTTAAATAAAACAATTAGAGTTCAAACCGATAAAAATCAAAGAAAAAATTGTTTATGTTTAGAAAGTGTTGAAGTTGGTACTTATAATTGTTGTTTAAATGGGTGCGGGTATTGCTATGCATTAAATGATGTTGATAAAGCAACATGTAATGTAACTACGCATAACCCTAAATCCCCACTATTGATAGGCAATTTAAAAGAAGATGCTATAATTACTGAGCGTAAAACAAAAACTATTATTGATAATCAATTATCACTATTTTAGGAGGAAAAAATGTTAAAAGAATACATAGAAAATTATATTCCATATAACGATCAAGAAGAAAACGATAAAAAAATTATGCTTAATTTTATAAAAATTCATTCTGATGTCTTGACTAGAAAAAACGAATTTGGGCATTTTACAGCTTCTTCATGGGTTTTAAATAAAAGTCATGATAAAGTTTTAATGATATATCACAACATTTATAAGTCTTGGGCTTGGACTGGTGGGCATGCGGATGGTGAGGATGATTTATGTAGCGTGGCTAGAAGAGAAGTAGAAGAAGAAACCGGTGTTTCTAATTTGAAGTTATTGAATGATGGTATTTTTTCGTTAGAAGTAATTCCGGTTATTGGTCATGTAAAAAAAGGAAAATATGTTTCAGCTCATATACACTATAATTTAACTTATTTATTTGAAGCAGATGAAAGTTTAAGTTTAAGTATTAAAGAAGATGAAAACAGTGGTGTTGAATGGATTGATATTAAAGAGGTTGTAAGTAGAAGTAATGAAGAACAAATGAAAGTTATTTATAAAAAATTAAATGATAAATTACTTAGTAATAATAGATAGTAATGTGAAAGTTATTTGAAAAACTACTAAAACAATAATATTTATGATATCATGATAAATTGAAAGGAAAATGTTATGTTTAAATTAATAAAAAGAATGTCAAAAACAGAAGTTTTAATGATTGTTCCTGTTTTTATTTTTGTTATAATACAGGTGTGGTTAGATTTACAACTTCCGGATTATATGTCTGAAATGACAAAAATTTTACAAACTCCTAATAGTGCAGTAAGTGATATTTTAAATCCCGGATTTAAAATGCTGTTATGCGCACTTGGAAGTTTAGTTGCCGCTTTTATAACAGGGTATTTTGTTTCAAGAATTGCTGCAACTTTCTCACAAAGACAAAGGAAAGATGTTTTTTATAAAACGTCTGAATTTGGAATGAAGGAGATAAAAAAATTCTCTGTTAGTAGTTTAATTGTCAGAACTACTAATGATGTTTTAAATGTTCAAAGATTTGTAGCAATGGGATTACAAGTTATTATAAAAGCACCTATATTATCAATATGGGCAGTTTCAAAAATTGCTGGTAAGAGCCTAGTTTGGTCATCTTATACCGGATTAGCGGTATTAATACTATTTATATTAGTTGTAACTATCGTTATATTAGTCTTGCCTAAAACAAAAATTATTCAAAAATTAACAGATAAATTAAATGGGATAACAAGAGAAAATATTACTGGTATTAGAGTTATCAAAGCATTTAATGCTAGTAAGTTTCAAAAAGATAAGTTTGAATATAGTAATGATGAAGTAACAAAGACTAATATCTTCATCAATAATGCAATGGCTGTTATGATGCCATTCATGACAATGATTATGTCTACGTTATCAGTGGTTATATATTTAAGTGGAGCATTTATTATTAATGAAGCAGCAGCTCCCGATAAATTAACTGTGTTTAGTGATATGATTGTGTTTTCTTCATATGCGGTTCAGGTAATTATGGCGTTTATGATGTTAGTTATTATAATTATTATTTATCCAAGAGCATCAGTTTCGGCTAGCAGAATTTTAGAAGTTATAAATACAGATGCCGATATAAAATCAGGTGACTATAAAGATAAAAAAAATACTGGAACATTAGAATTTAAAAATGTTAATTTTAAATATCCAGATGCGGATGAATCAATGTTAGAAAATATTAGTTTTGATGTTAAGAAAGGTGAAACAATTGCCTTTATTGGCGGGACGGGTTCTGGGAAATCATCTTTAATTAACTTAATACCGAGATTTTATGATGTTACTTCTGGTGAAATTTTGATTAACGGAACAAATATAAAAAAATATGATTTAGAAAATTTATACAGTAAAATTGGTTATGTACCACAAAGTTCAGTTATTTTTAAGGGAAGTATTAAATTTAATGTTCTATATGGAAGTGAAGAGATAACTGAAAAAGATGTAATTGAAGCGCTTGATGTAGCACAAGCAAATGTTTTTGTTAGCAAAATGGATAGCGGTATTAATTCTGATTTAGCAAGTAGAGGTACTAATTTATCTGGGGGACAAAAACAAAGAGTTTCAATAGCGCGAGCAATTGCCAGAAAACCAGAGTTTTATATCTTTGATGATTCTTTTTCAGCACTTGATTATAAAACGGATGCAGTACTAAGAAAAGCATTAAAAAAATATACAAAAGATACTACGACTTTAATAGTAGGACAAAGAATTGGAACCATTATGCATGCAGATAAAATAATTGTTTTAGATGAAGGTAAAATAGTTGGAACTGGAACCCATAAACAATTACTTAAAAATTGTGATGTGTACAAAGAAATTGCACTTTCACAATTATCAGAAAAGGAGCTTGGAAATGAATAGACGACCTGGAAATGATGTGAAAACTGAAAAACCAAAAGATTTTAAAAAAGCTCTAAATAAATTATTTGGGAGTATGAAAAACTATAAAGTACCTTTATTTATATCTTTTCTTTTTGCAACATTAGGTTCTATTTTAGTTATAATAGGTCCTAATCAGTTAACTAAAATAACTGATAAAATTGGCGAAGGTCTGATGACTGGGATTGATACTAATTATGTTGTAGGCATTAGTATTACTTTATTTATTATATATGGATGTAGTTTTTTATTTTCTACTATCCAAGGTATAATAGTTTCAAATGTAACTCAAAAGTATAGTAAAGATTTAAGAACAAAAATAACTAATAAAATAAATAATATTCCACTCAAATTTTTTGACAAAAACACAACTGGTGATATTCTATCACGTGTTTCAAATGATGTTGATGTAGTATCACAAACACTAAATCAAAGTTTAGGTAGTTTGGTATCTTCAATTGTTTTATTTGTGGGTGTGACAATAGTAATGTTTTTTACAAACGTTGCAATGACAGTTACAGCAATAGTTGCTTGTTTAGTTGGTTTTGCTTTAACTACTGTTATTTTGATTAAATCTCAAAAATATTTTGCTCGTCAACAAGCCGAACTAGGTGATTTAAACGGGCATATAGAAGAAATATATGCATCTCATAATGTTGTTAAAGTATATAATGCCACTGATGAGGCTAAACAAAAATTCGATGAGTACAATGATAAATTGTTTGAGAGTTCTTTTAAAAGTCAGTTTTTATCGGGGTTAATGATGCCGTTGATGATGTTTATTGGTAATTTTGGATATACAGCAGTAACAGTAATGGGGGCGTATTTAACGTTTGAAGGCCATATTACAATAGGCGTTATTGTTGCATATATGATATATATTAGATTATTTACGCAACCTCTTAGTAATATTGCTCAGGCGTTAACTTCGTTGCAATCAACAGCAGCTGCAAGTGAACGTATATTTGAATTTTTAGATGAAGAAGAACTGGTTGATGAAAGTATGAAAACTAAGAAATTAGTAGTTAAGAAAGGTCAAATTGAATTTAAAAATGTTAAGTTTGGTTATGATGAAAATAAAACTATTATTAATGATTTTTCTCTAAATGTAAAAAAGGGTCAGAAAGTAGCTATTGTTGGTCCAACAGGAGCAGGGAAGACTACCTTAGTTAATTTATTGATGCGTTTTTATGAAATTAATTCAGGATCAATTTTAATTGATGGTGTTGATATTAAAACTATAAAAAGAGAAAATGTTTATGATTTATTTTGTATGGTTTTACAAGATACTTGGTTATTTGAAGG
>CAYJPP010000025.1:7538-8991 GCA_964372175.1 uncultured Muribaculaceae bacterium | reverse complement strand
AAAAATGGTATATATAGTGAATTATATAATTCACAATTTGAAAACTAATTTAGGTTAGTTTTTTTTGGTAGTTTTTACCAGTTTTATAATTTTTATTCATACAAACGATAGTTCGTGTTATTATAGTGATGGTGATGTTATGTATTTGTGTATTGATCTAAAAAGTTTTTATGCATCTGTTGAATGTGTAGTTAGGAATCTTGATCCTTATAAAACAAATTTAGTGGTTTCTGATTATACTAGGGGAGAGTTTGCTATTACACTTGCTATAACTCCTAGATTAAAAGAACAAGGCGTTAAAAACAGGTGTCGTTTATACGAAATTCCTTCTCATATTAAATATAAAAGAGTGTTACCTAGAATGAATTTATATATGAATTATTCTGTATATATATATGGAATATATTTAGAATATTTTTCTAAGGATGATATTCATGTATATTCGATTGATGAAGTATTTATTGATATAAAGCCATATTTAAAACTATATAATAAAACTATTTTAGAACTTGCCAAAATGATTTTAGACGATATTTATTTAAAAACAAAAATAACTGCAACTTGTGGGATTGGCACTAATTTATATTTAGCCAAGGTTGCATTAGATATTTTAGCTAAACATTCTAAAACTAATATTGCTTATTTAAATGAAAAATTATATAGAGAAAAATTAGGTAATTACGCACCTTTATCAGATTTTTTTCTAATTGGATCTGGTATTGAGGCTAGATTAAATAAACTAGGAATATTTACAATGAATGAATTAAGTAGATATGATGAATCTATTTTATATAAAGAATTTGGTATAAACGCTTTATTATTAATAGATCATGCGAAAGGTATTGAAACTTGTACAATGAAAAATATAAAATCATATGTTTCTAAATCAAAATCAATTTCTAGGTCACAAACTTTGTTAAAAGATTATAGTTATTATGACGCTTTGATTGTTTTAAAAGAAATGATTGATGACTTAACACTGGAACTATATAAAAATAATTATGTGACAGATCAAATATTTTTGAAAGTAGGGTATAGTAAAAATTTAGTTAGTAGTGAGAATTTAACTTATAATTTAAAAATAAAAACAAACCGTTTTTCTTATTTAGTAAAAGAATATGAAAGACTTTATTGTAAATCAGTTTTAAGAACATATAAGATAAGAAGTTTGATGATTGCTTTTTCTAATATTACTGTAAGAAGAAATGAACAATTAGATTTATTTTCTTCATTAAATGAGTTAGAAAAGGAAGATATTTTAAGCAATAAAGTAAATGAGATAAAAAGTAAGTATGGAAAGAACATTATATTAAGAACGATTTCATCACTTGATGTAGGAAATCAAAAATACCGGAATGGTTTAGTGGGAGGACACAATGAAAAATGATTTCAGAGCAAAACAATTTAAATCTTTTGATGCTTTAAAAGGATTTAAAGAAAAGTTAAAAAAAAA
>CAYJPP010000025.1:0-7438 GCA_964372175.1 uncultured Muribaculaceae bacterium | reverse complement strand
TCAAAAGTAAGTTTAAATAAAATGAAAAAAGTATGAAAATAAGCAGAAACACTAGTAAAAATACGCTATTTATGGTATTATTTACTTACAGGTGAGGAACTTATGAAACAAGAAATAAATGATTTTGTTTTTTTAACTGATGATCAATTATACGGTGATAGAAAATTAGATATATTAAAAAAATATGGTATGAGAATGGCAGTAAGCGATTTTTCAATTCTTTTAGGCGGATTTGTAAAATTTGAAGCTCAACATACATCAGAGGGGAACGATTTAAAAGATCGAGCCGGATATTATTTTTCGTCATCTTCCGCTGGTGATGGGTGTGTTCGCGCTGTCTTAGATCATGGTTTTTGTAATTGGCTCTCTCCATATAAACGAAATGCCACTGCCCGCCCAGCTTCACTGTACTCTGACATCTCTTTAATCTCCCCGAACATAGTGAGGGGAGTAGGTGTTGTTCCCGAAATTCAATATGGCGAATACCCACAACAAGCAGTTGATAAAAGACTTGGTGAAAATCTTGAGCGTGAATATCAATCACGAGGAATAAAAACTACTGGCAAAACATATACAACTGATTCAAGAAATTATGATGCTTATGACAAAGATTTTCGTGCACAACAACATCAAGAATATGAATATAATGGAAAAAGATATGTTCGCGTAGAAGTGAAAACATTATGCAACAATCCTACAACTATTGCTAATGGTGTTTCGGTAAGTATTGGCGATACTGTTTGGATTGAAGTACAACCGATTAAATGGTTAGTTGATGAACAATCAAAAATGTTAGTTTCTAAAAGGGGAATATTTGCAGGTGTGCGATTTAATCAACCTGGAAGATATGATGGTGATTTTAAAAATACTGAAATAAAAAGATTTATGGATAATCATTTTTCAAAAGATATAAAAACAACTAGAACTTTAGCACAAGTTGCAGAACAAGGAATAGAAATCCAAGAAACTGCTAGAAAAAAGAATCCTTATAATTTTGATTTTAAGGGTGTTAGTGAAGAAGATATTATTAGAGGAACAGTAGAATCTGGTGTAGCGGTTTTCCTACACGGTCAGTCAAGTGAGGGGAAAAGTGCAAGGGTTAAACAACTTGATCCAGACTTAGAAATAATTTATCTAAGAAATGCAACTCCTGATTCATTAAATGGAAAAAGTGTATATAATCCAGCAACTGGTGAGATGATAGATGTTCCACCAACCTGGTATAAAAAATTAAAAGCAAAATGTGAAGCAAATCCAGATAAAATAAATATTATTTTCTTTGATGAAATTACAAATGCACTTCCCGCAATTCAAGGCATGGCGTACAATATTGTTTTAGATAGAGAAGTAAATGGGATTTGGAAACTTCCAGACAACGCAAGAGTTGTAGCAGCAGGAAATGACTATAATGATTCATTAGCAGCTAATCAACTTGCAGAGCCATTATTTAATAGATTTGCTCATGTTTATATAAATACAAAAGTTGAAGATTGGCTTAAGTGGGCCATGACAGCTGATAAAAAAGTTGAAAAGTTAGATTTTGAAGAGCAAAAACAAGAACGCAAGATTCATCCATCAATATACGCATATATTGCGTTTAAAGGGGATCAAGCACTTCGTTCACAATATACTGGTAAAAGGCCTAATGCTGATCCTAGAAAGTGGGAAATGGCTTCTAAAATGCTTTATAGAACTCGTCAACCAGAAATGCTGCGAGCATTAATTGGTGATGATTTAACAAGAGATTTCGTACATTTTTGTAATCAAAAAGTAATTACATTAGAAGATGTTATTGCAGATAAATATAATGATTCTGATTTATATATGGATATATCAGAAAAATGGGCAACAACAGTGGGTTTATCTTATGCAGATGATGAAAATGTAGAAAAAGTCCGAGAATTTGTTTCTAGATTAGAACCAGAGTTAGTTACAATATTTGATTCTTTATGGACACATGGTGATGATAAGAGAATTGAAAAAGTAGCAGAAATTCGCTTAAAAGATGGGAATACAACAGCTTATGCAGATCAGTCGAATAGTGATGGGTATCGAATAATGGATGACGATGATCTTCCTTTTTACATAAATGACTATAAAGGTGGGATGAAACGATGAATCAAGAAAAAATAAATATGATGAATACTTACATCAAAACAAATATCTCTCCTATTTTAGTTGAAGGAATAACTGGGCAAAATCTTCCTAATTCAGTGATCATACCATCTAATTGCGCAGTCGAACTTTTAAACGGACACTATGAGGGTGTAGATTTCATGCCTCCAAAATGGTATGAAGAATTGATGATTAAAAAGGATTTGAATGTTAATATATTAGTAATTGATAATTTAACTAATATTGGGGCTGATGATCAAGTGAAATTTTGTGAGATATTAAAATACCGCAAGATAAGTACATTTGAACTACCTAAAAATTGTGCGATTGTTATTACTTGTGATAAAGTTGATAAAAATAAAATATCACCAGAGATTTATTCTTTAGTGGCTCATATTTAGGTGAAACTATGGAATATATAGATTCATTTAATATTGATGATATAAAACGAAAAATGCTAATAAAATATCCTTTTTTTGGTAGTGCAGTGGCAAGTTTAAGATTGAAAGAAGTAAAGGGTTTGGGAACTGCTGGAACAGATGGTAAAACAGTATATTATGATCCTGAATTTTTGAGTAAATTATCGAGTGATGAACAATCATTTATTTTTGCTCATGAAATATGCCATATAGCTTTTAATCATATTCTTCGTAGTGAGGGTAAAGATTCAAGGCTTTGGAATATTGCAACTGACGCGGTTATAAATCAATTTCTGAAAAAAGATGGATTACCTCTAGTTGAGGGTGGTGTGGATATTGAAGACGCACTAAATTATGACGCCGAAAGATTGTATGAAAAGTTATTACGAGAAGAAAAAGAACAACAGCCAAAACAAGAAAATGGTCAACAAAGTCAATCTTCTAGACAACAAAGTGGTTATAGTTCAGAACAAAATCAAGAACAATCACAAGGAAATCAAAATCAAGAATCAAAAGATAGTCAATCACAAAGTGATGAGCAAACTGATCAAAAAGAGCAATCTTCTAATAGTTCTGCACAAATTAGCGACACAGAACAAAAAAAAGAACAACATGATTCTAGCAGTGGAAGTGTGAATGATAGTGGTCAAGAAAAAAATAATGAAGATGTAGGACATGATACTCATAGTATGTGGGAGCATGCTGTTAAACGATATAAGGAAACTGAAAGTTTTGATAAAGAAGATGAAAAAGAAAATCAAAATCAAAATTCAAAAACACAAGAAGAAATTTTTGATGAGAAGTTAAAAGAAACACAAGAAAAACTATTTGAAATGGGTGAAAAAAAAGCATTCAAAAAAAATGAGCAAACAAGAAAAGAACAATTACAAGAATTACTTGATGCCTTATCTAGAGAATCTATGGTAGCTGGAAGTACAACTAATTCTGAAAAACGCGAAATAAAGGATATAGGAATAAGTAAGCCCTTAATAGATTGGCGATTATGGCTTAGAGAAGCAGTAAGTATGGATGTTGATTGGTCTTTTGCTAATGCTGAAATAGATAATGGTGTTGTAACACCGAATCTTGAAACTTATCCTATTCCAGAAACAGAGATATTATTAGATACAAGTGGATCAATACACGAAAACTTGCTCAAAAACTTTCTTCGTGAATGTAAAAATATTTTTCAAACTTCAAGTGTCAAAGTAGGATGTTTTGATACTAGATTTTATGGCTGGAATGAAGTAAGAACTTTAGATGATATTGATAACATAGAATATCGTGGTGGTGGAGGAACCAACTTTAATGCTGCTGTGAATGCTTTTACGAAAAGAGTAGAAAATAAAATTATATTTACTGATGGTGAAGCTCCAATGCCAAATACTCCTGTGAATGCAATTTGGATTGTATTTGGTGGTAAGAAGATAAATCCAGTTGGTGGAAAAGTTATTCACATAACTGATGATCAATTAAGAAAATTATGTTATGAAACTGAACAAAAAGATAATCACAGAAGAATGAAATAAACGAAACAAAAAAGTTATGGCAAAAATACAACTAATTTTTTTAAGAAGTAAATATTTACACAAAAAATAATCGAATTTGCAAATATAAAGAAAGATTTCTTCATGTGGTTGGCTGTGATTTATCTGATTTAGTTAAATACAAAAAATAACACATCAAAAAAACAAAAGCCAAAAGAAATTTCATAACTAACGGCGTTTGGAATAACTAACTCTTTTCGTCGAGTTAGTAACACACTACTAAGTCGGCTAAAGCTAACTTATAATTGTGCAAAGGGATGACCCTTTTGAAACCCATTTAAGCAACAATATTATAAATTGAATTAATGATATTGTTGCCCTTTTTATTTCATAAAAAGAAAAAAGATTATCGCCACTTTCATTTGCAAAAGCAAACAAAACGTGACACATCTTTTTTATAGAAAAATAACTTATTATGCTAATCTTACGAAAAGCCTATTAGGTTATTTTTACACTCTCTTTTTACAGACTCTAAAAAGTTAAAAAAAAGCAAAATAATTGCTTTTTAGTTACATGTATATCCATCTTTTTCTGCTTCTGATTTAGCGTTATCATAAGTCATGCCTTCAAGTTCTAATTCCTTTATCATTTCATCACTTAATTCACTTACATCATAAGTAACAGTCATAACAACAGATTTACCTTTTGATTCTGCTTCACATACAACACCAGTTACTGATTCACCTGTTATCATACTACAAATACCTTCATTAACTGCCTCATTTGCTTCATCTTCGCTATCAAATTCTTCTTCGAGTGTCATTTCAAAAGTTTCTAAGTTTTCTCCTGATGAATCATACTTTAACTCCATAGTTTGATTACCGAAATCATCATCATTCATTGTACACTCTAATGTTTTAGAAAAACACCCAGTTGTGATTAATAAGATAGTAACAGAGATGATTGCAATTTTTAAACCATTCATACTTCACACCTCCTCTCACAACGTTGAATTCTCAACTAATTATATTGTATCCCAGAATTAAAAATGTGTCAAATTTGTGAAAATTGATTTATTGGCAAAAAAAATATATACTAATATGAGGTGATTAATATGTATTTATATTTAATGATAATAAACTTAATAACAATTACTTTAATGTATTTAGATAAGAGATTTGCAATAAAAAAGAAAAGAAGGGTTTCTGAAAAAACATTTTATATCTTAGGTTTAATAGGTGGATGCTTTGGAATTTTTTTAGGAATGTTATTATTTAGACATAAAACAAAAAAAATAACTTTTTTATTATTTCCTATATTAATAATTGTTTATATTTTTATAATTTATAATATTTAAGATATGTTTAAGAAAAGGATGCTATAATTTATAGCAGGGAGGTAGTATGAAAGTATTATTAGTAGAAGATCAAAAGTATATGGCTTATGCAGTAGAACACATATTTAAAAAAAATAAAATTAATATAGATATAGTTTTTGATGGCTTGGAAGGATTAGAATATGGATTAACTAATAGTTATGATGTAATTGTTTTAGATGTTATGTTGCCTAGTATGGATGGTTTTAATATATTGAGAAGGTTAAGAGAAGAAAAAATTAATACACCAGTAATTATGTTGACCGCTAAAATAGAACTTGAAGACAAATTAACTGGGTTTGATATGGGCGCAGATGATTATTTGACTAAGCCTTTTGAAAGCGAAGAATTATTAGCGAGAGTTAAGACTTTAAGTAGAAGAAGTAGTGAGATTGTTACAAATGTTTTGAAATATAGTAATTTAGAATTAAATCTTGATAATTTGATACTTAGTTGTGAAGATAAGAGTTATTCGTTGACATTGAAGGAAACTCAGTTATTAGAAATGTTTTTAAAAAAACCAGAAACTATTGTTGCAAAAGAAGTTATGATTAATAAACTTTGGAACATTGAACAAATTGTAGTTGATAACAATGTTGAAGTTTATATTTCATTTTTAAGGAAAAAATTAGAAAGTTTAGCTACAGGTGTTGTTATAAAAACAGTGCGTGGAATTGGTTATAAAATAATAGAGGAAAAAAATGATTAAAGATTTAAAAAGAAAACTATTAATTATTAATTTAATAATAATCTCTGTTGTTATGATGATTTCTTTTACCGGAATATATTTTTTAACAGCACATTTTATTGACAATGATAATTTAGAAAGAGTTAATAGACATCAACTAATAAATTTCACAAATATTAGAAATCCTTATCAAGAAAAAGAGATAATTAATAATGATATATCGTCCTTTTCGTTATTAACTGATGAAAACTTTAATTTAACAAAAATATTATCAAGCTTAGATATAGTTGATGATGAGTATTTTGAAATAGTTGTTAATTTAGATAATCATAATGGAATAATTGAACTGGATGAAAAGGAATGGATGTATCAGATTTCTGTCTTACCAAGAGATACTGAACAAAATCTTATAGGTGATTCATATTATAAAATTAATTTTATAGATATAACAAGTAGTAATCAAGTGTTAAGCACTCTTTTATTCATGTTAATAACAGTTGGTATAGTAGTGATGATAGTTATTTATTTTATCAGTTTATACTTTGCTAATAAATCAATAAAACCTGTTGAAACAATATGGAAAAAGCAAAAACAATTTGTTGCAGATGCTACTCATGAGTTGAAGACGCCTTTAACAATTATAAATGCTAATATTGATGCAATAAGATTAAATGGAGATGATTGTGTTAAGAATCAATCGAAATGGTTAGATTATATTAAGTATCAAACATCTGGAATGAACAAATTAATTAATGAGTTGTTAATATCAGCAAAAGCAGAAGAAGATAAATATAATATTACTTCTGTTAACTTATCGGAAGTTATTAGAAATATATGCTTATCTTTTGAAGCAATGATTTTTGAAAACAATATCAAACTTAAAACTAATATTGATGACTGTGTTATAATTCAAACTGATGAAAACAAAATAGAACAAGTTATTAAAATATTGCTTGATAATGCTATAAAATATAATAAAGAAAAAGGAAATATTACGATTAAAGTTTATGAAGTTAAAAAAAATGTATATATTGAGGTAGAAAATAGTGGTCAAGGAATAGCTCCTAATGATTTACCTTATATATTTGATAGGTTTTATAAAAGTGATAAATCAAGAAGCAATAACAGTTATGGATTAGGATTATTTATAGCTAAGAGTATTGTAAATAAATTGAATGGAGAAATTAGCGTAGTTAGTGAGATAAATAAAAAAACAAAATTTGTAATTAAATTTAAGATTTGATTAAGGTTATTATTATATACTAGTTATAGAAAGGAAGAGGATGTTATAAGAAACGAAAAAAAGAAAAGATTTAATTGAAGTTTATATAGAATATTTTTTTAAAGGAGGTGG
>CAYJPP010000024.1:0-17684 GCA_964372175.1 uncultured Muribaculaceae bacterium | reverse complement strand
TGTTTATATTGGTGATATCTTAACAACAGATATTAAGAGTATAGATATTTTATAATTTCTTATTAATGTATGTTTTAAGAATACTACAATTTTAATTAAGAGGTGTTAAGATGGAAAAAATAAAATTATATTCAAATGTTAGAGAAGAACAAGGTGTAGTAATGGCCTTTACTAAGATACATGAATTTTTGGGTTTTCCAAAATTAGTTATGGCATCAGCAAGAGGTTTAGATATTAATGATATTGAGTATGAAAAAAATGGTATCAAAGAAAGAGTGGCAGTAGAGTTTGAATATGTTTCAAGCAATTTTGTAGCACACGGACATGTTAATCAACTAGACATAAATAAAAAATGTATTGTAGTTTGTTGGAAAAATGATGTTAATTTAGTGTCAGTTTATCCTAAGTATAAAATTGAAGTAATAGAACTTGAAAAGTACTTTGATGTAGTACCTGATGAAAAAATAATTAGCAATAATGAGGTTAAGTATCACTTAATAATGTTTGTCAGAGATGAAGCAGCTAATTATAGTTTTAATGATTTTGCTAAAGTTAATCTTTTTAGATTACCAAAAAGAAATATAGCAAAAGGTGATAGAGTTTTAATTCGTGAAGCAGATCATATTGTCGGTGGGTTTGATGTAGTGAATTACTTTAATATAGAAATGCCACAAACAGATAAAGAATGGGAACTTTATCAAAACCTTACATCTTATCCAGTTAGTTTATACTTCGATTCAGTAGAAGACTTAAAACCAATGTTTAATAAAGGAACATGGGGACATATATTCTATGATAACTATTTTGCATTTGATAATTTTAGTACAAGAAAAAAAGTAGGAGAGTTAGTAGAAAGATTAGAAAATCCAAATAGAAAACAAGCTTATCAAGAAATAACAGAGACAGAGTATAATCAACTTATTGGGAATAAATAAGTATTAGTTATATACTTATTTGAAAGATATGTGTTAGAAGCGCTCGTATTCATTTGAAGAAATTTTTTAATTAAGTCTTCTTTTTTGCTTGAATATATATGCATTTTTTTTAAAACATGATATAATATCATTATGCACGTGTGGCGAAATGGTAGACGCGGCAGACTCAAAATCTGCAGAAGAGTGATCTTCGTGGGGGTTCAAGTCCCTTCACGTGCACCAAAATTGATTAATACTCGAACTATTATTTTGAGATTCAATAAATGACTAACAGAAAATGTTAGTTTTTTTGTTATGTAAAAGCGAGATGAAAATGTTAAATATTGAAACTTCAATAGTAAACAAAAAATCACAATAAACAGAAATAAGTAGATAATAGTTATGCTTGATTTTAGGATAAAAAAACCTCGTTTCTTTTTTCAAGAAATGGGGTTTAATTGACTATTGATTATTAATACCTAAAAATAATTGAACAATGATAACTTGTTATTCACAAGTATAACCATTTTGTTCATACTCTTCTTTTAAATCCTTATACTCACTTTTGCTCAAACCGGCACTTTCAAAAACCTTATGACTACCTTTTGTAGGGTGGTCACATGACAACTCATAACCCTTAGAGTTATATCCGCATCCTACCAAAAATGTAAAAATTCCTAAACAGAGTAAGGTTAATAATAAGTTTTCTTTCTTCATTTTCTATCCTCCTAATATTATTTTAACACAGTTATTTTTTCTTGTAAAACTTTAACAATATTTGACTTAAATTATAATATATGCGCACCAATTATTGTGCTTTTAGAATTTATAAAGTTTTTTTATTAAAAAAAATCAATTTTTATTAATTGATCTTTGAAAAGTTTTTACATAAGGTTTTGTATCGGTTGTTGTTGGTACGTAACAACTATTTATTAAAGATAATGTTTTTTGTAATTCTTCTTTATCTAATGACAAAGAAAATAACTTGTTTAAACATTGTTTATCACATAAACTTTGAATAATTACATATGATGCATCTGTGACATTAACTTCTTTTATAATAGATTTTTTAAGCCCGAGTAATGTATCGACACTAGTTATGCTATCAACATATGCTATACCTTTCTTACTCGTTAAAATATCATGCGAGTTGATTATACCATCAGTTATTATGGATTCTTCATAAGGTAATTCTAAACTACTATAATGCCCCGTTTTTATGGTATATGAACCATTAGGGTTTTGTGGATAAATCATTAATCTATCTTTAAAATTACTTTCGATTTCATCTCTTATAGCAAACTCTTTTGTTAATTCCATCATTGCAGATATTTGTTCTTCACTATATAACGTAGTAAAATGTTTATCATCCTGTTCATTATAATGTCTAATATATAATTTATGTCGGTTGCTTGAAAGATAAGTTGTTGTACCTAATGCTTTATAATTTGCTATCGCATCATCAATATCTAAACGATCATGAGATGTTACAGGGATAGATTTAAATAAGATGCTATACTTATCTAAATCTTTAAAAGGTAATAATTGTATAGATAAATGCCTGCAATCTCTAATAACCTTAATGCCATTTTTATAAGCACAATAATAAAAAAGTGACATGAAATGTGTATCCCCTAAATATCTTATACGATGACTTTGTAATTTGATTTCCATTAATATACCTCCTGTTTTTTTATTATATCATAAAAAAATGATTATGATGTTTAAATATAATATTTTTTGTGATATATTAATATATAAGAGGTGTACTATGAATATAAGGAAAGAATATGAAAAATCGTTACTTGAATTAAAACTATTACAAGAAAAAGTTAAATCCCAAGAGTTAGAAATAAGAGAATATGAAAGTAAAATAGCGAAGGCAAGTATTTTTAACGTTAAAATTATTGGTAAAATATTAGAGCAACTATTAACTAAAATTACAGGAGAAAATTATACTTTAAAAGAATGCGAAGGTTATGAACATAGTATAGAATTTTATCAACTTGAAAGCGTGGTTAAAAAAGAAAAAGTATTAAGATATTTTATTATTAAAGATGGTTGTGAGATTGATGCCAGCAAACCAATTGAAAGTAACGCTATGTCATCAGGTGAATTTTTATTACTTCATGAAGTTAGTCCGGCAAGTAGTATTTCTAATATCATGAATGCTGATTTTAAAAGAATGTCTAGTGAAAACTTACCAATCGAAATAAATTTTGTAAATGATTTTATGTCTCGTTTAATTGAATACAGAGTAACTAATAATATGACTAAAATTTTCTTTGATGAAATGAAGGCGTTTTTAGATAGTTATTTAACTGAAAATATAGAAGAATTAAAAGAACATTATAAAAGAAATAAACCAAGAGTAGTATATGTTAAAATAAAAGAATAATCGAAATGATTATTCTCCTAGTTTATAAGCTGTTATAAACCCAATTATAAATAAAGGAATTGATAGTAATATATGAGTAGTATTGATAAGCATATTGTCAGCTAGTGCGGTTACAAATATTGAAATTACTGATGCTAAAACAAATCCTAAAATAGCAAAGTAAGTTTTAATTTCGAATTTATTTAATAAATATTCAATTAATTTTGCTACTAAAACAATACCTACTAAAACACCAAGTCCAAATACCCCTAATATAATACCGTTTTGAAATAAATTATTGAATGAAGTAAAGTCTTTAATAATTGCTAATATAGGTTCATAATAACCTAAAAATATTAATATAAATGATCCACTTATACCTGGTATTACCATCGAAGCAGCAGCAATAACACCTATAAAAAATAGTAAAGTATAAGAACCTAAGTTCATATTACTTAAACTAACCTCAGTTAAAGAACTATTTGTAAAAGTCATTAATAATATTAATGAAAACATAATTAAAAATATAATGATATTTGGAATATGCTTAGTTTCAGTCTTAACTTTTTTAAAAAGCATCGGAACCCCACCGATAATTAAACCGATAAAAAACAAAATAGTTGGTAGTTGATAATTTTCTAAGGTGAAAGTAACAACTCTACTCATTAAAATTATTGATACAACTGCTCCTAACCCAATCCAAAATAATAAATTAATATTTTCTTTAAATTTTTTAAAGAAATGACTAATAGCCGCTATTATATCTTCGTAAATTCCTAATGAAATCATTAAAGTCCCACCAGATACCCCCGGTATAATATTAGCTATCCCTATAAAAAAACCTTTAATTGCTAAAATAATATTTTTCATGATACCTCCTAGAATAAAATTATACCACAAATAATATATATTGTTAATATGATTTGAAAATAATATATAAACATAGTATAATGAAAATGGAGGTTTTATATGAAACGAACGATTATAGGTGCGATTATTATTTTTTCATTAGTAATATTAATTTGGTTGGGGACACTTTTATTTAGTATTGAAACTGGGAAAGTTGATGATAGTTGTTTTACATTAAAAGATAACAGAATAATTGATTATGATAGTAACTGTGGGGATTTTGTTGTAATACCGAGTACTATCAATGATATTGAAATAAAAACAATAGATGAAGCTTCATTTAGTACCAAAGGGTTAAAAAAAATAGAAATAGAAGATGGAATAGAAATTATTGGAGTATACGCTTTTGCTAATAATGATATTGAAGAATTAAAATTACCTACTACCATAAAAGAAATTCAAGCAAGTGCTTTTTATGATAATAAATTAGAGGAACTAACTATTCCTGAGACGATTACATTGATAGAAGAAAGAGCATTTAATAAAAATAATTTGAAAGAAGAAGACGCATATATTTATTTTCCAACCGGAAATGGATTTGATACTAAAACTTTAATCGGTTATGGTGGGAGTAATAAAGATGTCATTTTACCAGAAAATGTTACTTCAATATTTATTAGTGCATTTGCTGATAATGAATTAACTTCAATAATATTACACGATAATGTATTAAGAATACAAGAAAGTGCATTTGAAAACAATAACATCAACACAATAACGCTACCTTCAAGTATTAAACAAGTTGGAAATGATAGTTTTAAAAACAACCCTATCTCTGAAATAAAAGTTTTAGGTAAGACAGATATAAGTGAATTTGAATACTTTGATAATGATCTAGAACAATTTATAAGCTATTAAAATCAGAATATATATTTTGATTTTTTTGTGCTATAATTACAATAGGAGGTAGTTATGATTAAATTAGAAAATATCACAAAATTTTATAATAGCAATGGTATTGTAGCTAGCGGAATTACACGAATTAATTTAAAATTAAATATAGGCGAATTTATTGCCATAACAGGAGAATCTGGATCAGGTAAATCAACCCTTCTTAATGTCATAAGTGGATTAGATACTTATGAAGAAGGTGAAATGTATATAAATGGTTTAGAAACAAGTCATTATATAGAAAAAGACTTTGAAGATTATAGAAGAAAATATATTGGTAATATTTATCAAAATTTTAATTTGATTACTAGTTATACAGTTTATCAAAATATTGAATTAGTCCTACTTATAAATGGCTTTAATAAAAAAGAGATTGCTGATAAAGTTTTAAGACTAATCGATAAAGTAAATTTAACTAAATTTAAAGATACAAAAGTTTCTAAATTATCAGGAGGTCAAAAGCAAAGGGTAGCTATCGCAAGAGCCTTAGCTAAAGAAACACCAGTTATAATTGCTGATGAACCAACCGGTAATTTGGATAGTGTTCAAGCAAAAGAAGTGTTAGAAACACTCTATAATATATCAAAAGATAAATTAGTTATAGTCGTAACTCATGATTATGAACAAATAAAAGATTATGCGACTAGAAAAATAAAAATGTCTGACGGTAAAGTATTAGAAGATAAAAAGATAAAACAATATGAAGTAATCACACCAGCAATAACAGAATATAAAGAAATTACACCTATGAGCAAATTTAGATTAATGATGCGCAATACCTTTAATATATTTCCGAAATTCATGTTGTTATTATTTATATTTTTCTTCATAACTGCTGCTGTTATGTTGCAGTACGCATATACCAAAAAACAACAGAATGATGCACTTATAAATGGAGCGACATATTTATTTTATGATATATCAGAAAATAGAATTATTATTAATAAAGAAGATAAGAGTCCAATATCAACTGAGGATTTTGAATCATTGAATAACTTAGAAAATATTGAAAATATAGTTAAGAATGATTTTTTCTTAGATACTTATAATTATATTGAAAATGAGTATGATTTTAAAAATGGGATTTTTAAGGACGTAGGAACATTAACTACTGAGTTAGATTATGGTAGATTGCCAGAACAAGATAATGAAATAGTACTTTTGATTAATGAATATGAATATACACCAACAATTTTAAATGATTCATATCACTTATCAAACGGAAGGCAAAGATTAAGTGATGAAGTAATAGTAGTTGGAATAGGAATAATAGAAGGGTATGACTATAATATTTATGTGAAACCCAATTTATTAGAAAAGTTTAGTACTAGTGTATTAATGAACTACCCATATAGTGAGGCCAAAGTAACAATAGATGGTTATGTTCAAAATAATTTTAACTTTGTTATTTCAGACGATGTCAAAAAAGGTGAGGTAATTGTTAGTAATAACGTTTGCTATGATTGTTTAGATAAAATTCTAACTATCAATCACGAAGGAACTTATTATGATGCTGTAAGAGATTTAAAAATAGTAGAGATTAAACAATTAGCTGATGAAGAGTTTGAAGGCTATAACACAATTATGCTAAACGAAGAAGACGCTAATGAAATATTTAATAAAGATATATATCAAAGTAGTATCTATATTAAAGATATGAAATATTTTGATCAAACCAAGGAAGAACTAAATGCCATGGGATATACTACATTTGTAATTAAAGATACATTAGTTAATTATGGCATGGATGGTATGTTAAATATTATTAATACGGTCTTAACTGTTGTTTTGGTAGTTATTTTATTTTTTATTTCTTATTTCGTTATAAAATTAATCATCAAATCAAGAAACATTTATTTTTCAACAATTAGAATGTTAGGCGCTAATAAAAAAGTTGCAAAACAATTATTAACAGGTGAGTTAATAGTTGTTGCAAGTATTGCTTACCTTTTATTTGTGATTATTGTTTTTGTTTGTGGAGACTTTGTAGTACTAAGTGTAGTAAAAGATTACCTTTATTTAGGGCATTATATAATCTTATATATAGTTATTATTTTATTAAGTTATTTAATAAGTTTAAGATATAGCTCAAATGTCTTTAAAAATAGTGTTATAACAACTATTAATGAGGAGGTCTAGTATGATTACTTTAAAAAATGTAAAAAAAGTTTTTAAATCAAATAAAAATAAAATATCTGCTATTGATGATACGACCTTATCATTTGATAATAATGGCTTGGTAGCTCTTTTAGGACCGTCTGGTTGTGGGAAAACTACTTTATTAAACGCAATAGGTGGGTTAGACAAAATAGATAAAGGACAGATTTATATTAATGATAAATTATATAAATCAATGTCTGATATTGATAAAATTCGTAGTTTAAATATTGGATATATATTTCAAGACTATAAACTTGTAAAAAACTTATCAGTATATGATAATGTTGCTATCGTTTTAAAAATAATGGGAATAAAAGATAAAACAGAAATAAAACAAAGAGTTGAATACGTTTTAGAAAAAGTAGGAATGTTAAGATATAAAAAAAGACCTTGTTTTATGTTGTCTGGTGGTGAACAGCAAAGAGTATCAATCGCCAGAGCGCTTGTAAAAAATCCAGATATAATTTTAGCTGATGAGCCAACAGGGAATTTAGATAGTAAAAATTCGTTAGAAATAATGAAAATAATTTCCTCTATTTCAAAAACTAGATTGATTATATTAGTAACGCATGAGCAAAACTTAGCCAAGTTTTATTCAAACAGAATAATTGAGATTAAAGACGGGAAAGTTATAAATGATTATCTTAATTCTCACAATGACTCATTAGATTATGAAATAGATAATAATATATACTTGAAAGATTATAAATTAAGTCAAGTGAAAAATGATGTGTATGATATTAATTTATATAACAATAGTGATAATATTAAAATGGATATAGTTATTAGAAATGGCAACATATACATAAAAAGTGAACAAAAAATTGAAGTAGTTGATGAACATTCGAGTATAGAGTTTATAAATGATAATTATAAAAAAATAAATAAAGAAGCAATAGAAGATTATAATTTCGAAGTGAGAGAAATAGAAAACAAAAAATATGTATCCATTTTTAATGTTTTAAATATATTTACTAATGGATTTAAAAAAGTATTTAAATTTTCTTTGATTAAAAAAATATTATTGGCTGGTTTTTTCTTTGCAGCTATGTTTATAATGTTTTCAATTAGTAGTATGTTTGGTATTTTTACCCATGCAGATAGTGAATTTATTGAACATGATCGTAACTATGTTATAGTTGATACAGTTAATCTTGATAAAACACAATACGAAGAATACTTAAATATACCTGGCGTTGAGTACATTATTCCAGGTAATTCACAAGGGGTATTTAGTTTAAAAATTAATAGCATTCACCAAATAAATACTACTATTTATTTAGGTGGTTCAATTACAGCGGATGCGGATCTAGACGTTATATACGGAAATAAAATAACCTCAGATAATGAAGTGGTAGTAGACCAAATGATTATAAATGCATTATTAGAAAATGCAGAATATATTAACAATGGTATTTTAAAAGCAGAAGATTTTATCGGATTACAATTATATGATAATATTTTAAATAAATATACCATTGTTGGAATAGCAGATACAAACAATCCTAATATTTATGTTCATAAAGATAATATTAACAACATAATTAATACAGCTAATTTAGAAACAAGTTATTTTTTAGATTATACTAAGTATGATATTGATTTAGTTGAAGGAAGATATCCTAATGAGAATGAAATTATTGTTAATGTAAATAATAAAAATAATTATGATTTTAATGAAAATATAGCAAATACTGAATATAAAGTAGTTGGATATTATGAAGGAGACATAACTGCTATGTTAACAGATGAATTTACAATTCTTAAATATTTAGTTAATGAACATAATGAATTATCGATTAATACCAGTGATAAAGAAGCAGTAGTAAATAAAATTGGAGTTAATGCCAAGGATAGTTACGAATATAGTAAAGATAAATATGAAGAATCATTAGCCAGAACTACATCTGTAATTTTAGCAATAAGTTTAATAGTTTTATCAATATCATTAATTGAAATATTTTTAATGATTAGATCTTCTTTTTTATCAAGAGTAAAAGAAGTTGGGATATATAGAGCAATTGGAATTAAAAAAACCGATATTTATAAAATGTTTTTAGGTGAAATATTTGCAATAACAACACTTGTTAGTGTTCCGGGGATTATATTTATGGCTTATATATTAATAAACTTGCCATATGTTGAAACTATTTTTGAAGTAAATACTTTCATAGTAACATTATCTATTATAACGGTGTATTTATTTAATATAGTTATAGGTTTGTTACCAGTGTACTCTACAATGATAAAAACCCCAGCATACATTTTGTCAAGAAATGATGTTGAATAAAAATGTATTCAACTTTTTTCATAAACTTGTATACTTCGAACATATTAATAGCAAGAAACACTTGCAAAAAAAAAATATATATGCTATTATTTAATAGTAGAGTACAGGTGGTGTGAGATGATATTTAAGAGAATCGCATTGATGGCAGTCTTGTTTTCAATGTTTGGATTTGGTATGGCATTCGCTGCATTAAGTCAACAACTAGACATCTATGGAACTGCCTCTGTTGAAATAGCTGGATGGGATATTAGTTTTTCTAATTTACAATCAGCCGTTATAACAGGTACAGCCCAAGAGGAAATTGCCCCTGTATTAAATGCAAGGTCTACTACAATAACAGGCTTTGATATTAACCTACATATGACAAATGATACAGTAACATATGTTTTTGATGTAGTAAACAATGGCACGATAAACGCTAGTTTAGGTACATTAACTTATGTTGACCCAATTTGTGAAGGTTTAGGTGCTGATAAGGTAGCAGACGAAAACTTAGTATGTGGGAATTTAGATTATTCATTGACTTATGTTGGAGGTTTAGAGGATGGTCAAGCAGTATCAGCAACTGATACATTAGATGCTGGTATGACTAAAACTATGGCACTAACTTTAAGTTATGAAGGATTAACTACACCTATTAATGCAGTTGAAATAACGGATTTAGGAGTTGTATTTATTTACGTACAAAATTAGGTATACATCACATACTGTGATTTATATAAAGTGTCTTTTATGAGAGGGAGGTTATTTATGAAATCAGATAGACAAACAAAATTTTTAGCAGTTATTGCGATTTTATTAGCGGTAGGAGGATTATCAATTGGTTTTGCGGCGTTAAGTCAACAATTAACAATTGGCGGTACAGCAACAGTTGAAGGTTCAAATTGGGATATTCACTTTGCTAATTTAGGAGCTGCAACATTAGAAGGGCTAGCAACAGAAGAAACAGCGCCAACATTAACATCAACAACACATATGGGTGATTTTGATGTAACATTAAAAGCGCCAGGAGATTTAGTAGCTTATACGTTTGATATAGTTAATGATGGAACATTCAATGCAAGAATATCAGAAGTTATTAAAGCGGCAGCACCAACTTGTACTGGAACTAATGCAGATACAGTACAAGCTACAACAGATGCAACTAATGTATGTAATAATTTAGCTTATACATTAACATATACAACTGGTGGAGCTACTGTTGGAGTTAATGATACATTGAATTCTGGCGAAACAAAAAATGTTACTTTAACATTAGAATATAGTGATACAGTAACAGAAGATGTTTTACCACAAGCTGCTGTTGATATTAGTGGTTTAGCTATTACAGTAGTATACAATCAAACTAACTAAAATTAAGTAGGTGATAGTATCAAAACTAGTTATATAAGACTTTTAATATTAGAAGCAATTTTAGTAATTATTGGAATACTAAACATTCATTATTTTAATGTGTCTAACATTTATATTATAAGTGCCGTTTTATTAATTAGTTTAGCTTTCACTAAGTTGTTAGTAGGTTTCGAAAAAAATCGTAATAGATATAAGAAAGATGCTGTTATGAGCATCTTTATTTATGTTATGAGCTATTATATAATCATATATTTAGCAGGAATATTTACCGGTTTTTTAAAGTCACCATATAGTTTAAGTATAACTAATATATTTTTAAATACATTTCCTTTTATACTATTAATAGTTAGTAGTGAAATATTTCGGTATGCAATCAATAGGAAAGTGGAAAAAACAAATTTACAAGTGATATTATCAACCTGCATTTTTGTTTTGATCGATATTTCAATTGTTTTATATGGGTATGATATTCATGTTCCAAATGATATATTAGAATTAGTAACACTAATTATTATGCCTAGTATAAGTAAAAATATATTGCTTACTTATACCTCAATAAAATTTGGATATTCTCCAAATATTATGTATAGGGTATTAACTACTATCCCATTATTTTTGGTGCCGATAATACCGAATTTTGGTGAATACCTTGATGCAGTAATAGAATTTTTATTACCAGCTATTATCTTTGCATTAATGTACATAAGTTATAATAAATTCGAACGTAAAAAAAACAAAGTTAAAACATTAGAAAAAAGCCGTTTCAATAAAGGCTTAACGCTTGTATCAATCATAATTATATTGATAATAATTTATTTAACTAGTGGATATTTTAAATATTTTGCTTTGAGTATTGGTTCGGGTTCTATGGAATCTACTATATATAAAGGGGATATTGTAATAGTCGAAAAAGTAGATGAATTAGAAGAATTAGAAATAGGGGAAATATTAGTTTTTAAAATTGAAAATACAATTATTGTCCACAGAATTGAAGATATAATAAACGAAAACAATTCATATTCCTTTATAACAAAAGGGGATAATAATGAAAATACAGATAATTGGGTAGTTACTGAGCCACAAGTAATCGGAAAAGTTGGGTTAAAAATTAAATATATAGGCTATCCTACTGTATGGTTAAATGAACAAATGAATTAAGGAGGTGTGGAATGTCGAAAAATATAGTTTATAATGGGTATAATAAATCATTTTCTGTGCCCAAGAAAAGAATAAAAAAAGGTATAAAAATAATTGTTTCGGCTTTTCTAGCTGCTATAATGTTTGCTTTGTGTGGAATGTTAATAAATTCATCTGTTAATTTCGGACAATCGCTTCATTTGGTTAATTATGATGAAATAGGGAGTATTGATTATAAAGTATATTTGAAAGAAAATACTTATTATGAAGATGAATATCTAAACCCAGGATTAGAATATGTAGCTTCATTAGTTGAGAGTATAAACATTGATTTTGATTATACAATTCTCGCAAATGAAACACTTAACTATGAATATAAATATAGGGTTTTGGCTGATTTAACAATTACCAAAAACAATGAGCCTGATAGTTTATTAAAACATGAGCAAACTATAATTTTAGAAGAGAAAGTTGCAACTTCACATAGTAGTGTAATTAACATTGAAGAGGAAGTAATTATTAATTATGATAGTTATAATAAAATTGTTAATGACTATAAAAAAGGAAATGGAATATTAGTTGATAGTAACTTAGTTATTACATTTGAAGTTTATGATGTTGTTGGAATAAGTGAAAGTATAGACAACCAGTTAAAAAACGCTAATAACCTTAGTTTAACAATACCTCTTAGTGAACAAATAATTGATATAACAACAGAAAAGGGTAAAATAAATAATTCGGCTTATTTATCTGACATAGTTTCAACTTCAATTACTAATATGCCGTTATTTATAGTGGCAGTATTAGTCAGTATTATGGGATTATTTTTTGTTAGCAAATTAATAAGTATATTAATTAAAATACATAAAAGTAAAGATATATATGCTGCTACAATAAAAAAATATTTAAGAGAATATGACAGAATGATTGTTAAAACGCATCAACCTAGTATTAATGAACAAAACTTTGAAAATAAAATTAGAGTTATGTCAATTGAAGAACTTATTGATGCCCATGATTCAACGGGACAACCAATCATTTATTATGAAGTTATTCCAGAACAAAAAAGTTACTTTATAATAGTGGCAGGTAATACATTATATAAATTAACAATATCAAGAGTATATTTAGAAAGTCAGCGATGACTTTTTAATGTTAAAGGAGAAGTATGAAAAAATTTAGTGTAGTTTTAGCAATCTTATTCGCCAGTTATCTTTATGTTACAACAGAAGCACTAAGCAGCGGTGAAGATTTACAAGTGCATTACATTGATGTTGGACAAGGTGATAGTATTTTTATTGAATTTCCAAATAATGAAGTTATGCTAATAGACGGTGGAGAAAGAGAAAAAGGTAATATAGTTGCAGATTATATTAAAAATGAGGGGTATGATAAAATAAACTATGTAATAGCTACTCATCCTCATTCTGATCATATAGGAGGGTTAATTGAAGTTATAGATACATTTGAAATAGGGAATATTTACATGCCAAAAGTTTCTCACACAACAAAAACTTATGAAGATTTATTACTAACTATTCAAAATAATGGTTTAAAAATAAAAGAGGCTAAACCTAGTGTGATATTTGAAAATGAAGATTTAAAATTATCCTTTTTAACTCCAGATAAAATCTATGATAATTTAAATGATAATTCTGCTGTTGTTAAATTAGAATATGGTAATAACTCGTTTTTGTTTATGGGTGATTTAGAAAACGAAGAAAAAATTAATCACGATGTAGACGTTGTTAAAATTGGACATCATGGTAGTGATACTTCATCTAGTGAACAGTTTGTAAAAAATTCAAATGCTCTTTATGGTATAATATCCGTAGGTGAAGATAACAAATATAATCATCCTAGCAAAGATGTTATAAATTTATGGGAAAGCTATGGTACTAAAGTATTTCGAACTGATTTATGTGGCAATATAATAGTAACAAGTAATAAAGTTGATATTGAAGTGGAGTGTACAAATGATAATTGATAGATTTGAAGGAAATTATGCTATTGTTGAATATCAGAATGAATATTTTAATATTCCTATAAATTTGGTTAAAGAATATAATGAAGGCGATGTTTTAAAAGTGGTAGTTGATGATGATGAAACTGTAAAAAGAAAAGAGAACATCAATAAATTAATGAATCAATTGTTTGAATAAATCTTTACAATTCAAAGTAATTGTAATATACTAATAGTATTAAGCGAAGAAAAAGAAGTAGTAATTAAAGTAATTGTTATAAGAGAAGTCGTGGGTGGTGCAAACGATTAACAATCTTTGATGAAGTTGTCTTTGGAGTTTAAACGGTTACGCGTTATAGTAATGAAGGTAGATATTAATCTATAAATTAAGGTGGTACCACGTATATTACGTCCTTATATTTATAGATTTTTTTATTTAAGGAGGAAAAATATGTTAGAAACTAAATATAATCATTTAGAAGTAGAAAAAGATAAATATGAAATTTGGAAAGAAAAAGGGTATTTTAATTCAGGGGATTTATCAAAAAAACCATACTGTATAGTAATACCGCCGCCTAATGTTACAGGTAAACTACACTTAGGTCATGCTTGGGATACAGCTATTCAAGATGTTTTAACAAGATTTAAAAGAATGCAAGGGTATGATGCTTTATGGTTGCCAGGAATGGATCACGCCGGTATAGCAACACAAGCAAAAATTGATTCAAAATTAAAAAATGAAGGAATTAATCCACGAAGTTTAAAAAGAGATGAATGGCTAAAACATGCTTGGTCATGGAAAGAAGAATATAGTTTAAATATTAGAGAACAGTGGAGTAAATTAGGTTTATCACTAGATTACAACAAAGAACGATTTACCTTAGATGAAGGATTGTCTAATGCTGTTAAAAAAGTATTTATTGATTTATATAATAAAGGTTTGATATATAGAGGAGAACGGATTATTAACTGGGATCCGCAGGCTATGACAGCTTTATCAAACGAAGAAGTAATATATAAAGAAGAAGAAGGTGCATTTTATCATCTTAAATACTATTTAGAAGATAAATCTACTTACTTAGAAGTAGCGACAACAAGACCAGAAACTTTATTTGGAGATACCGCGATTGCCGTTAATCCAAGTGATGAAAGATACAATAAGTATATTGGTAAAAATGTAATATTACCGATAATTAATAAACTAATACCGATAGTAGGTGATGAACATGCCGATCCTTCTTTTGGAACAGGAGTTGTTAAAATCACTCCTGCCCATGATCCGAACGACTTTGAAGTTGGTAATAGACATAATCTAGAAAGAATTAAAGTAATTAACCCTAATGGAACTATGAATAGTTTATCTGGTAAATACGCTTCATTAGATAGATTTGAATGTCGTAAACAATTAATTAAAGACTTAGAAAAAGAAGAACTATTAGTAAGTATTAAAAAGCATGTTCATTCAGTTGGCTATTCAGAAAGAACAAATGTTATAGTTGAGCCTTATTTATCTAAACAATGGTTTGTTAAAATGAGACCATTAGCGGATAGAGTATTAGAAAATCAAAAAACAGATGATAAAGTCAATTTTGTTCCTGAAAGATATGAAAAAATAATGAATCATTGGATGACTATAACCTATGATTGGTGTATTTCAAGACAGCTGTGGTGGGGGCATCAAATACCAGCTTGGTATAAAGAAGATGAAGTATATGTTGGATATGAAAGTCCTGGTAAGGATTGGGTGCAAGATGAGGACGTTCTAGATACTTGGTTTTCAAGTGCTTTATGGCCATTTAGTACCTTAGGATGGCCAGATAATACCGTCGATTTTGAAAGATATTATCCTAATAATGTTTTAGTAACAGGCTATGATATAATTCCGTTTTGGGTTAATAGAATGACTTTTCAAGGTTTGGAATTCACTGATAAAAGACCTTTTAAAGATTGTTTAATACACGGTTTAATTCGTGATAAAGAAGGAAGGAAAATGTCTAAATCACTAGGGAATGGTGTTGATCCAATGGATGTTATTGATAAATATGGTGCGGATGCATTACGGTATTTTTTAACAACATCAGCTGCTTCCGGTCAAGATTTAAGGTATGATGAAGAAAAAGTTGCGTCAACTTGGAACTTTATTAATAAACTATGGAATGCTTCAAGATTTGTTTTAATTAATATTGAAGATCTAAAAGAAGTTAATTTAAATAACTTAAATATTTGTGATAAATGGATATTAAATAAATTAAATAAAGTTATAAAAGATATAACTAATAATATGGAAAACTATGATTTTAACTTAGCTAGTTCAGCAATATATAGTTTTATTTGGGATGATTTTTGTGACTGGTATATAGAATTAGCTAAGTTTAATATGAATGACACTACTAAATCAGTATTACTTAGTGTATTAACCGATATATTAAAATTACTACATCCATTTATGCCTTATGTAACAGAAGAAATTTATACAATGTTACCAATTAAAGAAAGTGAATCAATAATGATTGCTAGTTATTCACAGGAAAAAAGTATTCACTATATTAAAGAAGAAGATAATTTAAATAAAATAATAGAATTAGTTAAAAATATTAGAAGAATTAAATTAGAAAATAATATAGGAAAAGATTACATTATCAAATATAATGATAAATTAATCGAAGAAAACAAGAAATTAATAAGCAAAATATTAAAAAATGAGAATTTAGTTAATGAGTATAAAGGTGACTATATTGCTATAAGTATTCCTTTTTCTAATAATACTGTGGATATCTATTACGATGGAAGTTTATCAGAAGAAGAAATAGATTCTTTAATTAAACAAAAAGAAGAATTAATTAAATCTATTGAAAGAAGAAATAAGCTATTATCTAATACAGGTTATGTTAGTAAAGCACCACAAAATATTGTTGAAAAAGAAAGAAACGATTTAGAAAAAGAACAAATGCAGTTAAAAATAATTGAAGAAAAATTATCTTAGTTTTCACTAAAAATACATAAAATGTCGAAAAATGTTAAAAATAGTATTGACTATACTTAAAAATATAGTGTATAATTAGTTTAATAATAAAGGCAAGGTGGTGAGAAAATGAAAAAAGGTTTTACATTAATCGAATTATTGGCGGTAATCATCATTTTAGCTATCGTTGCTTTAATTGCTACTCCAATTATTTTAGATGTAATTGCTGATGCACAAAAATCAGCTGCTAAATCTGAAGCTCAATTAATCGTTGGGGGGATTGAACAAGGGTGCGCAACTGCTATGGTTGCAGTACAATTAGATAATCCATCTGATGAAGACTTAGCTATTAGAGACTGGTGTGTTGGAGGAAGTGCAGGTAGTACGGAAAATGATATTACTATGACTGATTTAAACGGTGATAGTACGACTGAACCTGATATTTCTGATGTTTTAGGAACTTTCAATAACATGGGAGATGCTAAATTAACAGACTTTAATGTTAAAGGAAACAAATTAGTTTCTGGAACTATTGAATCTAATGGATATTATATTTCAGTAGCTGATGGCAAATTAGGAGATCCTTCTGATACTGCACCAGTAGCACCATAGGTAATTGAATTAAAACTAAGAGCAATCTTAGTTTTTATTTGTAATTATATAAAAATTAAAGTATAATGAATACAGGTGAATTACATGAAACAAGAAAATATAAGAAATTTTTCTAT
>CAYJPP010000023.1:257-17903 GCA_964372175.1 uncultured Muribaculaceae bacterium | reverse complement strand
TAACATCTGTCATGTTACCTTCTCCTCTTAGAGCTTTAACTCTTTGTTCTCCTAAAACCCATCTAATGGCATCAACAACATTACTTTTACCTGAACCATTCGGACCAACTATACCTGTTATTTTACCATCTAAATCAATATCAATTTTATCAGCAAATGATTTAAAACCTTGTGTTTGAATTGCTTTTAAATACATACTTTACCTCTATTCTGTTACTATAACATCACGATATTCAATTGTTTCATTCCCATACTTATCGACTGCTATATATTTTATTGTATAAGTGCCTGCCAGCCCTGTTAAATTTTCTTCTACATCCAGTGTTGTTTCACCACTTGAATCAGTAACAACTACATCTTGTTTTAAATCAAAACTATTAAGTTCTAAAACAGGTATTGTTAATGAATCCGGAAACGTAATACTAGGTCCTGTTAAATCTCTAACTAAAACAGTTTTTATTATTTCAATCGTTTTACTTCCCTCTGTTACCGAATAATTTAAACTATAACTTCCAATTTGATTAGTTACGCCCCCACTTCGTTGATAACTAATAACATCTCCGGAACCGTTAAACGCTGTTATTCCATTGTCTGTATAAGTAATAACTTCTTCTTCTTTTATAACTTCAATAAACTCACCCTTTATCGAAGGATAAGTAAAATCATAATCATAAATTAACGACCCAAAATCCAAAACTTCTGCTTTAATACCTTCCGTATTAGATATTTCAATAATCATGTCATTAGGAAATTCAGAGTTTGTTTTAGGATCAACAATATTAACAGCTAAATAATGTTCTTGTTTTAACTGCCCTAAATAAACTTGAACTCGCTCATCTTTTAATAAACCAACTTTTTGATCAGCAAACCAATTGATAGCTGCATTTTCAATACTAGAAATTTGTAAATCATAACTTGTGTCTTCCATCCTTCTAATTTCTCCAACTACAACTGATACAATTAATAAACTAAGCCCTCCTATTAATATAATAACCGTAATTAACTCGACTAATGTGAATGCTTTTTTCATAAATACCCTCCTAATTCATTAATGAATCACCAATTATCCCTATAATATCAACTGTTTTATCAGCAAAATTATAAAAATGTTTCTTAATTGGTTTAGTTTTACACCCCAGACAATTTATTATTAAATAGTCTTTTTCTTTTTTTATTTCACAGTTATATCTTTTGTATTTTGTAATTATTTTTTCTAAATCTACGTTATAAAATAAAATTGTTGAATTTATATATACGCTGTCATCAACAAAAGTATTCATATATTTTTTGATAACCTCATAATTACAAATGATATAGTTAAGATTACTATTTTTAAATGTTTTTTTTAATTTTTTGATATTAACTTTTTTTAATTTTGATTTCTTTCCATTCTTTTTAGAGTTTTTTATTTTTCCTTCTAATAAATCACAGTTTAATATTTTAGAATTAGAAGACAATATTGTAGTATATTTTTCTTCTAAACCAATTCCTAAAACATTACCTTCTATTTTTTTTAATGAGTCAGTTAATTTTTTCATACTTCACCTTTTATTATATCGTTGATTATATAATTTGTAATATATAGTCCTGCTGTGCCTACAACATGCGCAATTGAACCTAATTTTTTATCTTGCTTAGGTGTTTCCGAACTAAATACAACCGGAATTTTTTTATTAGTCCCTCTTAATAACAATCTTAATTTCTTAGCCAATGGATCATTAAATGTTTTTGCTAAATACGATTGTTGTATTAAAGTGCAATCTATTCTATTAGCCATTCCCATTGAAGTAATAAATTTAATATCATTATTTAAGCAATATAAAATAATTTCTTTTTTAGTTTCAATAGTATCACAAGCATCAACGACATAATCAATATTTTCTCTAAATATAATATCTAAGTTTTCTTTACTGATAAACTCTTTTATTTTAACAACCTCGCATTTAGGATTTATAGTTTTTATTCTTTCTTCAAAAACATCAACTTTATAAGCTCCAACAGTGGTAGTTAGTGCTATTAACTGTCTATTAATATTAGTTATATCAACCTTATCAAAATCAACTAAAATAAGTTTCTTAATCCCTGTTCTGGCTAATGTTTCAGCAGTATAACTCCCAACACCACCTAAACCAATTATTAAGATTGTTTTATCATTTACTAAGTTATATTTATCTTCTAGTAGCCATTTTAATCTTTCTTCCATAATTATCACTCTTTAATTATAACTAAAAAAACCTTAAAAGTAAAGGTTTTGATTGTATAACACATCTTTTAATAATTTAATTTGTAAAGTACTTATATATTTGTTTGTTAGTTATTTCTTTTATAACTGGTTTTGGATTAAAACCATCTAATGAGAAGTATTTACTAATGTCTTTATTACCAACTGTGTATAAACTTGTTATATGACAACTTTCTTTTATTTCGCATTCATCTAATTCTAATTCAAATTTAATTTCATTAGCAGTTTTAGTTAAAAATTCAAGTTTAAATTTATCAAAATTATATGTCTTCCAATTACCATTTTCATTTAAATTAAAAACAACCTTTCCCTCTTTAAAAACACTGTTTTGTAGTTCTTCTAAACCATTTAACTCACAATCGGCAATAACATCAACGCTACCAAAAACAACTCCTTCCTCACAACTGGTTGGATAAAAACTTGTTTTTAATTCTAATGTAATATAACTATTACCTTCAAATAACCTCTGTTTAATATTTAATTCGCTATATTGCAAATCAAATTTATTTTCTTTCAATTTAATCATAAAATCACCAGATATATTGTATCATAATTATTTATAAAATACTATTCTTTAATTAATTGTTCAAGTGTAACAACCGTGATTCCTTTTGAATTAATGTGATTAATAATACTTTCCAGTTGAGTTATTAATTGTTCTGTTATTTCAAATGTAATAATTGAGCCAGTATTTAAATAATTTTTTACTTCAATCAAAGGATTTTCATTAATAACTATATTTGGCTTTATAGTATAATTATTTTCTTTTGAACATTCATTTAATATTAAATTACTTGTTTCTAAACAAAAACCTTGTTGTTGATTGAGATAATCTTCTATAACATTATCCATCCATTTTACATCACCTGCTATAATGCCAACAACATGTTTATCATTAATCAAATCAGTTATTACATCATTATTATTATCCAAATACTTTTCAGTCACAAAAAAATTACCTTTAATTTCATACTTATTTAACAAATATAAAATTTTATCATATGCATCATTCTCATCCAAAATAAATGATAATGTTGTATTTTTTAAATTTTTATTGCCACTTACAATATATTTATCGTAATTATTTTCAATTGAAATATCTGGTCTTTTAGTTTTATATATTAATAAATTATCATTAAAAACACCACCTGCTCTTTTCATTGCATCATAACTTTCATCAATATCTATTTCATTTCCACTCACACCAGGAATAATAGTATTATTATTTATTAAAGCATTTATACTTTCTGTTTTGTACTGCAAGCTGACGTTTTCTATTTCTTTCATTAATTCATCATTAGTTTTAACAACGGTTGTTATTTGTTCCGAATAATAAATACTAAAAAAAACTAAACTTAGTAATCCGAGAATTTCGAATAATCTTTTCATTAAATCACCTATCAAATTATATGTAATATGACTAACATTTTTAACTTTATTTCATAAAATAAAAGGAAAGGAGAATATTATGTATCCAAATTATCAAATGATGAGAAATAATCCTCATCAATATCAAATGTATAACTATCAAAACAATCAGGTACCTTCTAACGATGATAGGTTTCTAGGTTTGTTTGCTGTCCCATTTTTACTAGGAGGTTTAACAGGAGCTGCCTTAGCACCAAGAAGACCTTATCCAGTCCCTTACCCAGCTCCTTATCCTGTTACGCCTTATTACCCATATCCAAAACCTTATGTTTACTCAACAAGTAATTATTATTATAAATAAAAGTTTTAACTAACTTTTTTTTAATTAAAAAGAAGTGTTTGAAACACTTCTAGTACATATTTAACAAATTGTGCGAATTAAACTCCCTATTAATTGTCCAAAATCAAAAATGATTTTGATTAATAGTGTTAAGATTGGAAAAGATAAAATAATACTTAATGCGATTAAGATATCTTTTTTATTACGCCGGACATATTCCGCCATATATGCTTCTCCTTATTGCCGTACCTAAACTACGACCTACTTCCATAATTGTTTCTATTCCTCTAACAAACGAATTTATTAAAGTGCCTGATATATCAATCCCACCTACCACCTGTTGTAATTCTTTTTTATCCAACATTATACTCACCTCCTTAATTACATTTTAATGGCCTTATATAACCATCTATCACACCGATCAAAAACACGACACCAGCTGTTATTATAATTCCAAGCGTCCACCCACCACCAGCTATTTCTTTTAATTCTTCTGCTTTTAATTTCATAATGCCCCTTTCATTTTTTTTAATAGAGTTGTTTTATTCTTTTCTAAAATCAAATTAAACACATTATTAGTTACTTTATACTTTTCTTCTAAGTTAGTTTCTAAAATAATTTCATAAAATATTTCATTTTCCATTGCAACTCTTTCTTTAATCTCTACTATTTGAAAACTTAAATAATTGTCATTAAATTTTATTTTATAATCATTTAAATTCCCTACATCTTCTTCTTTAATATAAATATATAATTTTTCATTGAAATATCCTGTTATTCTAGTTACGTCTGTATAGTTATAAAATAAACATATTAAAACACTACTTAGTATTAATAATATCATTAGTATAGACCATATAATTATTGAAAGCGAAGTTCTTTTATTAATGATATAACTTGCATTACCATATATTTCTTGATTCATCTGTAATCACTTTTCCTTCTTCAAGCCTAATCATTTGATCAAATAAATCAATATTATCTAATCTATGAGAAACAATTATAATTGTTTTATTTTTATATTTTTTAAAAATATTTTTTAAAATAATTCTTTCCATATTAGGATCCATTTGACTAAAACCTTCATCAATAATTAAAATATTGAATTTATTATTTAAGCCTCTTGCTAAAAACATTCTTTGTTTTTGACCTCCTGAGAAATTAAAACCATCTTCTTCTACTAAGGTATTGTAGCCTAAACTTAATTTATTTGCTATTTCATCTACTAAACATAACTTGGATATTTCTTCATTCTTACCAATATTGTTAAAAATAGTATCTGTATACAATATTTCATCTTGTCCAATATAAATAATATCACTTTTTTTATAATGAGTTATATCTATATTATTAATAAAAATCATATTTTTAGCAACAGAATAATATTTTTTTAACAACTTACAAAGTGTACTCTTACCACTCCCACTTTGACCACACATTAGTACTTTCGCACCTTCTTTAATTTCTAAATTAACATCGTTTAAAACTATTTTATTATCTAACTCATAAGTTAGTTTTTTTATTTTAATATCACCTTTAAAACTTTTGTTAACAATATACTCTTTTTCATTTTTCTTATATAAAGTCATTATCTTATTAATGGAATTCACAGCTTGTTTAATATTTATATCAGAATCTATAATATTTTTAATAGGAGTTAAGAAATATGTGAATAAAGTATTAAACGAAAGTAATATACCTAAGGATATTACTTCTTCCTGCACTAATAAAATTCCAACCATGATAATAACTAAAAAACCAATATTATTAATAAACTCTTTTAATAAGAATTGATTATTAAATACATGTTCAAATTTAAAAACATGTTCCAAATAATTAATAAGCTTTTTTTCAAATTTAGAAATTGTTTGCTTTTCTTTATTACAACCTTTAATTGTTTCAAAACCATTAATTGATTCAACCATAAAAGATAAATAAGAAGCTTTTTTGTTTTGGGTTTCTTCGACATAAGTTTCAAAAGTATTGCGATATAGTATTGTAATTACCAAATATAGTAACAAAATAATTATACTTATAAAAAATAAGGTTTCGTTTAAAATAAGCATAATAATAAGAGATATAAGTGTTAGAGGTAAATCAATAAAGATATTTATAAATAGTTTACTAATAATAGTTCTTACAATATCTAAATCACTTATTCTAGAAACTAGTTCACCAGTTGTGTGGTTACGGTAATAATGATACGGAAGTAAAATAATTTGTTTAAAAGTATTAAATTTAAGGTTTAATTCGATTTTTTCATTTATTAATATTAATATTTTGTTTCTAAGATAATCTGATATTATTTTGAATAAATATATAATTAAAAATATACTAGCAACTAAAAATATAGTCTTCTTATGATCAATGTTTTCAACCATACTTTGAAAGTAAAAACTAATTATAATTGAAAAAACAGTTATAAAAACAGATATAATAGTTAATTGAATAAGTTCAGTTTTTGAATCTCTTGCTATATCTTTTATAAAATACTTCAATTTATATTTCGGATTGTTCGGAATTATATGTATCGGATATAAAACTATTATGATGTTATTAAATATACTATTAAACTGTTCAAAAGTATATTTGTTTTTTTTATTTGAAGGATCATTAATATGAACAATATTATTTTTTTTATCTATTTTATATATTACTACAAAATGATTATAGGAATTATTAATAGTAGTATGTGCGATACACGGTAAAATTATATTTTCATTTAAATTCACTTTCATTCCATATGACTCAAATCCGATTTTTTTAGCATATTCAATAATGTTATACGCAGTTGTTCCAAGTTTTGTAGTTTTAACATTTTCTTTTATCGTTTCAATATCTATATAACCTTTATAATATTTAATTATCATTTCTAAACATATTGGGCCACAATCTTTTAAACCTTGCTGATTAATTCTTTTAATTTTTTCACCTCCTACTAGTTATATAGGACAAAAATTAATCAATTCCTTTTAAAGAATAAAAAAAAGTAAAATTTCTTTACTTTTTCGTTAACATTTCTACAACATTAGTCTTAGTTCCATTATATCCAACTGCCATATTATTTTTTCCAGTAATGTTACTGTTACTTAAACCAGTTCTTTTTTTAACAAAATTATCTTCTGTTTTAACATTACTTAATTTTGATATTGTTTCACTCTCATGTGCATGTCTAGCATCTTTATTTCTATATTTTTCATAAATTACAAAATAATAAATAAACCCAGCTGATAAAAATATAAAGCTATAATCAAAATCAACAAACAACATTGCTATTAACCCAAATATTTCAACTATTAAAGAAACAAATAATAATTTAGGAATATTAACGGGAACACTTCCCATCGCCTCTTTGCTTCTGGCATTAACTGCAACATAATGAAGTACTTTTTTATTTCCACTAACTTGTTGATAGCTATATAACCACACTGGTAAATAAGCTGCTAGCCATCTTTGACCTTTAATATTATAAGATTCACTTTGCCAACAAACTCCTCGGTCATATTGCGTTAAAGTATCATTAGCTTTAAATCTTGCTACATCTTTAATTTGTGTTTCAACAACATTTTGTAATTGTTCAACATCAATATTTCTTTTCTCAGATGTAAATCCTTTAATATAATTAGCATCCCATTTAACACAGTTTTCAATATCAAACGGCATAATTGCATTAATAACATTATTAGTTTTATTTTCTGTTTGAAAATCTAACTTATCTTTATTAGATTCCATAGTTAAATTATCAATAGCTATATCATAATCTCTACTAATACTATATAAATCAGCATCATATCTAGTTTCACTTCTATCCCCAACTGATACAGTATATTTTCTTGTTTCTATTTCGCCTTGACCACTTAATGTCGCATGAACATTAGCATCAACCACCATATAAGGCAAGTATACCCCCATAATATTTTCGGTTGTGAACTCTTGCTTAAATTTAGTATTAGCAAAGAAATTTCTCTTTTTAACAAAATCTTCAATACTAGTTCTTGCCTCTTCTTTTTCAAGAACAAACGGTAAGACCATATCAGGGACAGCACCATTAGGTACTTGTTCATTAACTGATAAGGTATTACGACACCAGTGACACCTTGAATGAGTGGCATCATTTGTATCAATAACAACCTCTGCCCCACAACTACCACATTTCAACGTTAACATACTATTATGCTCAACATTGATTTTATTGGTTCCTTTTCCCAAGATTAGGCCATCTAAGGAAGAAATATCATTTGACATATTATCAACTAGATTTTCTTTAAATTCATGTCTACAAAAATTGCAATGTAGCTTTCCAGACTTCTTATTCATAGAAATATCTGTTGCCCCACATTTAGGACACTTAGTTTGACCATTGCTAGCAGCATTATTTATATCAATAATCTTAACTTTTTTTTCTTCGACATTTTTTTTCATTAATTATTTCCTAAAACTTCTGCTTTTTCTTTATCAAAATCTTCTTGTGTTATAACACCAGCATCTAATAATTTTTTTAATTTTTCTAATTTAGCATAAGGATCTTCTTGTTGCCCAGCAGGTTGATTAGTAGGCTGATTAAAAGCCCCCATAGCTCCACCAACAGCATTCATTCCCATGCCCATGAAGCCCATTCCCATAGCTCCTCCTTCACCGTTCTCACCAGCTGCTTGGAATCCTCTGGCAACAGATTGTTGCATAAATGAATTACCTCTTGAACCAGATAATGCATCTGCTTTTTTAACATCACTTAATAATGCTTTTGTATCTTCATCGTATTCAATAGCAGCTAAGGCTACTTTAACTATTTCTAATCCTCTATCTGTTTTCCATTTATAGTTATCTTCAACAGCTTGTGCTAAACTATTTGCAAAACCGATTTGATCTCCTTGGATTTTAGTGATTCTATTTCCTTTTGACGGGTCATTTGTATAATTTGAAAACGCAGCTGATAAACTTCCTACTACTTCTGTAAATAATTGATTTCCAGCTTCATTATCCATATCTGCAAAATCAAATACCCCACCATCTAAGTATGGCGCTGGTACGAATTGTTTAACAAATAAAATTGGATCAATAATTTTTAATGAATATGTTCCTCTTGCTACTGCTCCTACTTGCGTATTTAAGTATGCATCATCCCAATAAATTTCACCTTGTGTGCCAAAACGATTATTAGGAATTTCTTTTAAATTAACATAAATTGCTTGTTGACTAGTACCTGGTTGACCACCCATTTTAAATCTTTCCCAAGTTTGTTTAATTAATGGTCCAACAAGTCCATCACCTGCAAAAATTGATTGTGAATTTACTTCTTCATTTGAATAAATAAATCCACCAGCCTCAGCAATACATCCTGTTACTTTACCATCTTCTAATGTAATAAGAGCTGTTCCCTCTGGCACTAAAATTTTACTTCCATTAGTAATAATGTTTTCAGAACCCTTAGTATTTGAACCTCTTCCGTTATTTTGTCCTACTGCTACTGCTGGATAAACTGCTGCTGTTGCAGATACCCCTTCCATTGGTTGATAAAAATCTTTCCATTGATCAGCAAAAGTTCCTCCGATTGCTCCTGAAAATGCTTTAATAAATCCCATATTATACCTCTTTCTTCATAAATATTAATGGATATACCATCTAATTAAATTATATCATATTTTTTTAAAATAACAACTTTTTTCTTTCCGTACGACTTTTCTTTTATAACTTCTAATTCTGCCTCAAATTCTTTTTCTGTCTCACAAACAATTATTCCCTTATCTGTTAATAAATTATTTTTAATTATTAACTTTAAAATATTAGTTAACCCAATATTGTATGGTGGGTCTAAAATTATAACATCAAATTTCAAATCTGTTTTATTTAAATATTCTTTACCATCACTTTTTATAATAGTTTTATTTTCAATATTGAATGTATTTTTTTTAATAGTTTCAATCGCTACATTATTATTATCTATAAAATGACAATATGAACTACCATTAGATAGTGCTTCTATACCAAGAGCACCACTACCAGCAAATAAATCTAGGACAACAGCATTTTTAAGATAATTTTGTATCATTCCAAACATAGATTCTTTAACTCTATCCATAGTTGGTCTGGTTCCGTCAATACTAAATCCTTCCAATTTTTTTCCTTTATAAATTCCTGATATTACTCTCATTTTGTACCAATTTTCTTTACTTTATTACTTTTATAAAAGCTATTAGCTAAAAATTGACTATACATAAATACTAATTCATCGTCAGATATTTCATTAGTAACTTCTTTTAAATTTATTTGATATATCATTATTTCTCTTAATTCTTGTTTAGTTAGTGACGTCAAAAATTGTTTGCCATTTCCTTTAATATTAAGTGTTGTTCCTGTTTTAATGTAGTGATTTAAATTATTAGTTATAAGTTCAATAAAATCTTCTTCACTAATCATTTCTCTAAAATTAGAGTTTCTACTAGTAGCAACTGAATAACTTGAAGCAATTTGTTTACAACATGTTTCTAATTCTAAACTAAGATTTTTTATACTTCTAGTACCTTCTTTTGATATATTTTCAAAAGCCATTTTTAATAATTTAAATTCGTAATAATTGGCCGTTTTTAATAAATTTTCATAAGATCTTCTACATTCTTCTTTACTAGACCATAACTCAACATCAAGCGCATCATAATATTTTTTCATAAACACCTCTTTATAGCAAAAAAGTTCTATTTTTTAAGAACTTCGATTGCTTTTCTCATTTTTAAATCATATTTCATCATATCTAAACCACCAAACATATTTAAAAATTCTTCTTTTTCTACTTTATATTTTTCTGCTAATTCAGTTGCTTCTTTTTCTGCTTCTTCATCAGTTACTTCAATTTTTTCAACTGCTGCTACTTCTTCTAAAATTAATCTTGATTTAACTCTGTTAACAGCTTCAACAGACATTTTTTCTCTTAACTCTTCTTCTTTTGAATTTGTAAATTGGTAAAATTGTTCAAGTGTTAAACCTTGCATAGATAAGTTTTGTTCATATTGCCCTAACATACGATCAACTTCATCTCTTATCATTGCATTCGGTACTTCTATTTTAGTATTTTCAGTTACTTTGTCTAATAATTTATCTAAATAAATATTATCAGCTTCTGTTTCTTTTCTTACTTTAATGTTTTCTTCAACTTGTTTTCTTAATGCTTCTTCTGTTTCAATACCTTCCATAGCTAAATCTTCGAAAAAATCTTTATCCATTGCTGGTAATTTTTGTTCTTTAATTTCTTTTACAGTTACTTTAAAAACAACTGGTGCGCCTTTTAAATCTTCTGAATGATAATCTTCTGGGAAAGTAACATTAATATCTTTACTACTTCCTTTTTCCATTCCAATTACTTGTTCTTCAAATCCTGGAATAAATGTGTTGCTACCTATTTTCAAAGAGTAATCTTCACCTTTACCACCTTCAAATGCAACATCATCTTTAAAACCCTCGAAATCAATTACAGCAATATCTCCATCTGCAACTTTTCCTTCTTTATCAACATTTTCAATATATTTTTGTCTCATTGAATCAATTTCAGCATCTACTTCATCTTTTTTAACTTTAACAGTTTCTTTTTTGATTCCTAAATCAGTATATTTACCTAATTTAAATTCTGGTTTTAAAGTTAAAGTAAATTTAAACTCTACATATTCTTCTGTTACAGCATTAACAGATAAATCTGGTTGTGCGACTAATTTTAAATCTCCGTTATCTTTAATCATCATTTCATATGCATCATCTATAACTGATTCAGCAGCTGGCATAAATAAACTACCAACACCATATTTTTTCATAAATACATCTTTTGGTGCTTTTCCTGGTCTAAAACCATCGATTTTTGCTTTTTTATTTTCTTCTTTAAAAGCTTTTTCTAACGCTTCTTTCCACTTTTCACCTTCGATTTTTATAACTATTTCTTTTTCCATAATTCCTCCTTAAATACATTTAATAGTATATCTTAAATTGATATAAAATGCAATAAAAAAACATTTATTTCAAATAATTAAATGTTCATTTGTTTTATTTCATCTTTAATTTACTTTTCTAAATATTTTTTTAAATAAATCGCTTCATTCAATTATCATTTTAAAATAAGTTTTTTTTGTATATCCTCAGGCAATTCTTTTTTATCAATTGTTATACCATCTAATAAACTTAAATTATTATTTGTAACACTTGCTTTACCGAATATTTTTCTACATGCGATAAAAGTTTCAAGTCCATAAGTATACATTTCAAATTCACCATCATCAATAGGACATTGATGTATTAAACGATGTATAATTTTTTTGTTCATTTGAATATCTTTTGGTACCAAATAAAAACTTAACCTACTCATCCAAGAACTTAATGGTGAGATTTTACTATCCCCAACAATTGGTACAATATCTTCCAATAAAGATACATCCAAGCTGTCTAAATATGAAGAAACGAATAATTTGTTTGTTGCATCTGGAACCCAAAATGAGGGATACGAAATTAAATCATCACTTATAATTTTTCTGTTAATTTCATCTAAAAGATTTTTATAATCATTAATTATTTCAGTTTTGTTTTCTTTTAAAACCTCACTGTGTAAGTGCATGTGCAGAAAGTTGCCTACTCTTAAATAGCTACTCCTATTAACTGAATTGTTTCTACTAGATAGAGCAATAATAAATTCTTGCGACATAGGGTTACCTTTTAGTATATCAACATCAACTCTACCACATAAAGTCTCATCATATTTTTTTAACGCATCAACTAATTCATTTACTAATATCCGAAATTGTTTAAATCTTTTTTGATTAAATTCTAATAATTCTCTCAATATTAATTGATCATCTAAAACATTTTCTTTTGCTTCTAAAATTTCTTTTAGTTCTTTAAGCTTACTAACTTCGTTCATTTTGGCCTCCTTATAATTAATAATCTAATTATATCATATATTGTATTTTTTAACAAAAAGAAATGAAGTTCTTAGAAATTCATTCCTTAAAAAACATTTATTTTAAATAATTAAATGTTCCTCTATTTTTTGTAATAATAAGGTTGGTAAGGTCATCTTTTGTTAAGATATAAGTTACAGTTAAATATGATGAACCAATTTTATACGCAATACCATAACTTAACTCATATGAAGTTTCTTCTGCTTTTCTTAATATATTAGAATAGATTATTGTAGTTTTGTTACTTAAATCGCATAATCTTTTATTTTTCATACAATAAATGTTTAATCCTGTTATTAACTGATTTTTATCGGTAAAGAAAAACATCTAGCTAAATGATTTTATATAATCAACAGTATATTCTTCATAAAAATTAAAATTTTTAATTAATTCATTAATATTAGAATTATCAATCAATTCACTATTTAACAATTCTTCAAAAGAATAATAATATTTTTCTTTAATTTTAGAATATAATTTTTGAATCGATACTCTCTTACCCTCAGAATAAAATATAATAACATATTCTGTATTATTATAACTAAAAAACAATTCTGGAGAACCACTGAAATCAGAATTATAAAATGCTTTTAATTCTAGTATAGTCAATTTAGACATTAATACACTTTCTTTGTAACATTATAACATGAAAACTAATTTATCATCAATTATATTATGGCAATCACTTAAAAAAATAAGACTTTAAAATTTCATTCCTTAAAAATAAATTTATTTTAGATAATTAAATGTTTCTCTAAATGTTCCTCTATTTTTTGTGAATTCTATTTTTGATTCATCTTCAACCATTTTTTTTGTAACCATATGAGCTGCATTAGCAGCATCTTTAATCAATTCCTCTAAGTATAATCTTTCAAATTCACTAACTTCATTAACTTGTTTTTCACCTTCTATTATTTCAATTTTATTCATGTTATCAGAACTTACTACATAGTGAAAAATTCTTTCTATCCCTGAATCATTTTTAGTAATAATAAGGTTTGCAACATCATCCTTTGTTAAGATACAAGTTACAGTTAAATACGATGAACCAATTTTATAAGCAACACCATAACTTAACTCATATGAATTTTTTTCTGCTTTTCTTCTGTAAGTAACACTTACTTTTATATCATCATCAATAATGGCATAAGATACGTTTTTTTTATCTTCAACTGAAATATCTATCCTACCGTTATAAAACCAAATTCCTTTTTCACACAAACTAGTTTTTTTACCATAAAATGGATTTATAGAATTTATAAAGTTTTCAATTATACTAGGTAAATTATTCATATCTATTTTAAGGATATTTTTATCATACCTTAAATCCGCTTTTCTTAATATATTAGAATAGATTATTGTAGTTTTACTGCTTAAATCGTATAATCCTTTATTTCCCATACAATAAATGTTTAATCCTGTTATTAATTGATTTTTATCAATAAAGAAAACATCACCACCTAATAATACCCCACCTACTGATTTCATATTATTTTTTTCAGTTTCTGATAAGCCATTTAAAATTACTGCCCCATCTTGATAAGAAATGTTTATTTTATTTAAAGACTTTATAAAAAATTTAACTACTTCTTTCGCTTCTAAGTTTGTCATACTATCACTCCTGAAAGTATTATACATGATAACTAATAAATGTCAATTATATCCCATTTATGATAGTATATATAATATCTATTATAAATAATAATATTAAAATATAAGTAATATATTTAGGTATTTTTTTTATAATTTTTCTAAATAAAGGATGAATTATATATATAACTATAATACTTAATATTCCCCATATTAAAGATATTTCTAAGCATATATATTTCCCTATATTATATTTATAATGACTATAATCCCAAAAGGTTCTGTTAAATATTATTTCAATTAAATAACCACCTAATAATTCCATTAAAGATAAAATTATTATTAAGGTTAAAAACACAATAATTGTTTCAATATATTTTTTTAAATGTAATTCTTTAAATATATATTTTGATATAAATAAAATAAGTAAAGTACCAATACCATAAATAGGAGTCCAAAAAAAATGTAGAAATCCACTTTCATAATTAATATTATTTATAATAGAGTATACAGTTTCTATTATATAACCTAATATAGAATAAATAAAAAAACAATTTAAATAGTACATATCATCACCATTATTATTATTAACACAAATAATAAAACTACCCTAAAAAGGATAGTTTTTAAATTACATCATTTCATCTAATTCGACATCAATTTTTTTAATTGTTTTATCAACGATTTTTTCTAATTGATTTTTCATCTGAACATGATACTTCTGATACATTAAGGTACCACCAATACCGATACCTATTAAAAATGCAGCTTTCATACTTTTCATAAAATCACCTCTTTGAAATGATGGTATGTATAATTACATACATTTATAGTTTGTTACGATTTTAAAATATTATGCATTATTTTTTCTTTTAATGTAGTTTTTCTTGGTAATTCTTGATGATGGCTAGCTGAATAAACAAAAGCATCCGGAACACCTAATATAATTAATCTTCTTTTAGCTCTTGTAACGGCTGTATAAATTAATTTATGATATAACATTCTTTTGTAAGACATACTTATTGGTAAGATAACTAATTCAAATTCTGATCCTTGTGATTTATGGATAGATATTATATAACCGTGTTTAATTTTAATTAAATCTTTATATTCATAAGTTACTAAGTTACCATCAAAATCAATTATAATTTTAGTTTTTTCACTTTTTATTATATTTTTAATTATTCCAATATCACCATTTGATATATTCTCATCCGGTATATTAACTAACTGTAAAACTTTATCATTTTCTCTATATATAACATCACCATATTTAATTTCATTTTTATTTTTATCTTTTTTATTAAATACTTCTTGTAACATTTCATTTAATTTATCAATCCCGTTAATTCCAGCATACATTGGTGCCATTATTTGAACTCTTTTATAATCATATCCTTTTTCAATTAGTTGATTACATATAGTTTTTAAATTAGTAGCTATACTTTGGTCAGTACATTTTAAAAATTTATAATCACTTCTATCTTCTAAAAAATTTTCTGATAAATTATTATCTTTTATTTCAAATGCTAAGGTATTAATATAAGAATCTTCATCTTGACGATATAGTCTATTTAAAAATACTGTATCAATCACTTCTGAGTCAATTAAGTCTTTTAATATTTGACCAATTCCAACTGACGGTAGTTGATTAAAATCACCAACTAAAACTACTTTAATATTATAAGTTAATCCGTTAAATAAATTAGCAATTAAATCTAGGTCAATCATACTAACTTCGTCAATTATAATTAAATGTTGAAATGAGGGGTTATATTCATTAACCATAAATTTATTAGTTTCTTTGTTCCATTTTAAAAATCTATGGATAGTTGAAGCTGGTAAATTAGTTGCTTCACTCATTCTTTTAGCTGCTCTTCCAGTTGGCGCTAGTAAAGCAATTCTCTCTAATTGTTCTTCGAAGTTTAATTTATATGTTTTAGCATATAATTCACATATTGCTTTAATTATAGTTGTTTTACCAGTTCCCGGTCCACCTGTTATAATGGTTATATTGTTTTGTAAGGCTTTCATAATCGCATCTTTTTGAATATCATTATATTCTATATTATGTGTATTTTCTAATTCTTTTATACTATTAGTTAATTCAGGTAGCTTAGTTTGCTCTTTATTAAGTAGTTTAACAATCGTTTTAGCCACATATTCTTCATCTTCATAATTTTGTTTTAAATAGTATTTATCATTATATTTTACAATTTGGTTTTCTAGTATTAATTCTTCAATTAAATTTTCTAATAATTCTTTATCTGTATTTAGTTCTAGTAACATAATTGTTTTACTTATGATTTCATCTATATATAAATATACATCACTATTTTCAAAGATAGTTTTTTTAAAGACATAAATGATTCCTGCTTTAATTCTTTTTTCATCATCTTTTAGTATCCCAGATTTTAAAGCAATTTCATCTACTTTCAAAAATGGTATTTCTAATTCATTTACAACTATATAAGGATTATACTCTAATTTAGCTAAGGTATCTTTTTTATATAAATTATATATATTTAAAGAATCTTTCATTGAAAAACCTAAATCACTTAAATATACTATAACTTGATGGCTTTCTTCATATTTTATTAATGAGTCATAAATAATTTCCATTTTTTTATTAGTCATTCTTGGAACTAGTAATAATTGTTCTTTATCTTTTATAATTATATTTAATGCATCATTACCTAAGGTTTCAACTATTGATGAAGCTAGTGAATCTCCTACTCCTTTAAATAAATCACTTGATAAGAAATTTATTAAGCCCTCTTTATCAGATGGTTTTAAACGTTCATATTCGGTAACATTAAATTGCTCACCATATTTAGGGTGTGTATTATATTCCCCGTATAAGCAATACATATCATCCTCATTTAAATCATGAAAGTAACCAGTAAATGTAATTGTTCTATTAATAAAGTTTTTCAAATCTTCTATATTAGTTTCTCTTACTTTAAATAATCCAATAACATAACCTTTATCTGATGAGAAAATACTTTTTCTATAATTACCTTTTATGTATGTTTTTTCCATTTTTTTCAACTCCTAACAACAATTATAGCATTTTTTTAATAATATTTAAAAAAAAGGTTGACAAATTAACCTTTTTCGATTAGTATATATATCACCAATTCAAATTTGAATTGGCGCTAGTATCACACTAG
>CAYJPP010000023.1:0-224 GCA_964372175.1 uncultured Muribaculaceae bacterium | reverse complement strand
TTTTTTTACCCTTTTTTCTTTTATGGAAACCCTCTAATTAATTTTGATTTTGCCTAATGCTATTTCTTCTAATGATTTACCAATTTCTTTTTGAGATTTATACTCATTAGATTTTAATTGCAAATGATTAGTTTCTCTCATTTCTTTTGCACGTTTAGCAACTACATTAACCAGTAAGTACTTTGATCCAACTTGATTTAATATTTTATCAATTGAAGGATATA
>CAYJPP010000022.1:7454-18225 GCA_964372175.1 uncultured Muribaculaceae bacterium | reverse complement strand
AAAAAAGAAAAGATTTAATTGAAGTTTATATAGAATATTTTTTTAAAGGAGGTGGTTTTATAAGAGAGAATAGTTGGTAGTGTAATTTTAACAATGACTACGTTGTTTATATAGATAAAGTAATGCTTAGGCATTATTTTTTTGTTTAAAATATGATATAATTTAATTAGGTGATAATATGAAGTTTGAAAGTTTAAGCAAAGACGCTAAAAAATGTATGTTTGTTGCAACCGCAATTAACTCTTTAATACTAGCTGCTATTTTAGGGGGAACTTATTATTTTGTGATGCCAGTTATTCCTGATAATTATAATACTTTAATTAATATATCTTTAATTATAATTGGGGTACTTTTAATAGTAAATTTAATAATCGCTCCTAGTTTTAGATATAAAAGATATAAATATTTAATAAATAAAGAAAAAATTGATGTTATAGAAGGATATGTTTGGATTAAAAGAGTAATAGTTCCTGTATCAAGAATTCATAAAATAACTTTACAAAGAGGCCCAATTGATACGATATTTGGTTTATCAAAAGTTATTATAACAACAGCTGGTGGGGAAGCTGTAATAAGATTTTTAAAAGTAGAAAAAGCAGAATATATAGCAGATAGATTAAAAGATAAAGTAAATGAGTTGATTGAAGAATGAAAGATTATACATTTAAAAACCATTTTTCAGCGGTGATTGAAGATTTGTTAAAATCTATATGGGGGATTTTGGCGCTGCTATTTGTTTATTTTTTTGATTATTTTAAAGATATTAGTTCTGATGGAATATCATTTAATGAAATATTTATTGCAATATTAATATTAAGTGGCGTTATTATCTTTTTCTTAATTATATTTATCGTTAAATGGTATAAAACAGAAATAACTTTAACTAAGACTTCGATTATAGTTGATAGGAAGACTGTTTTTAGAAAGTCAGTTGAGATTAAACTTGAAAATATTTCAACTATTGATATAGGGCAAAATTTAATTGAAAAAATCTTCAAAACGGCGCGTGTTCAATTAGATATTAACTCTATATCAACAGCTAATGAGAATGACTTTAAGATTATTTTAAAGTATGATGATGCCTTAGAATTTAGAAAATATTTGTTAAAATTAATAAATAAATATGAATTAGAAGAGGATGTTAAAATAACATTAGAAAGTTATGATTACAGTTATGATTTCAAAAAAATTATTAGACATGTGTTACTAAGTTATAATCCGATGTTGTTAATTATTTTACTGACAACTTATATACCTTTAATTATGTATAATGATGGAGAAACATCTTCATATTTTATTGGGATTGCAATCGTTGTTGTTCCAGCAATATTTGGATTTATCAATAACTTAGTTAAATTTTACAATTTAAAATTAAAAAAAGAAGAAGACAAACTATTAATATCTTATGGTTTATTTACAACTAAAAAATATACGTTACCATATGATAAAATTTCCGGAATAAAAATATATCAACCTCTCTTTGCAAGAATATTTAAATTATATAGCGTTGAAATTATAAATGTTGGATATTCAGATGAAGAGAATCAAGTTGCCTTGTTATTACCTCTGGCTAATATAGAAGAAATAAATAAAAGGTTGAAAAAACTTTATCCAAGTGTGAATAATAAAGTTGAAATCATAGATCAATGCGGGAACGCTATTGGGGCGTTTTTAATCGATAATATTATTTGGATTTTACTCACATGTATTTTAGGTTTTATAAGTAGTATTATTGTAGGATATATAGTAATTATATTATGGATTGTAGCAACTTATTTAAGTTTTATTACCAAAAAATTTGGATTTATTAATGATACACTTTATATTACTAGTGGTGTTTTTAATAAAACAACAGCAATTTTTAATGTTAATAAAATTCAATTGTTAAAATTATCTAAAAATATTATGATTGAAAAGTTGAACCTTAATAAAATGACAATTGGATTGCAAGCTTCTTTAATAAATGTGAATCATACAACTGGTTATTTCGATAAAGAACTTTTTGCAGATATCATAAAACGATATGAAAAAAATTAGACTAAGATAAATTCTTAGTTTTTTTAAGGTTTATTTAAGGTTATTTTTATATACTTTTTATGGGAGGAAAAAATGAAAAAAAATATGTTTAAAAGAGCTTGGCTAAATATAAAAAGAAAACCAAGCAAATCAATTATTTTGTTTATTATTATGTTTGTTATAGCTAATTTAGTACTTTCATCACTTGCTATATCAAATGCGGTTGATGAAAGTACTAAGTACGCAAAAGAAACTTTGGGAAGTGAAGTTTATTTAAATGCTGATATGGAAAAAATGAGAGAATCAATGTCAGATAATATCGGTAGTATGCAAGGCAATATGGGGAACATGCAAGGTATGGATAACTTGTTATCTATGAGACCTGAAATAACAATTTCTATGGTTACAGATATTGCGAGTTCTAATTATGTTAAGGATTATACTTATTCAACTATGGTTCAAGCTAGTCCAGGCAATTATGCCGAGTACGAAACTTCTTCTGGCGAAATGTTTAATCGCAACAGAAGTGGAATAACAGCAATTAATTCATATGCTTTTATATCAGAAGTTAACTCTAATACTTATGAAATAACCGAAGGAACTTATTTTGATGAAACAACTAATAATTCAGTTATTATTTCTTATGAATTAGCCACTTTAAATAATTTTGTAGTGGGAGATGAAATATCTTTTATACACACTGAAACAAATGAAGAAATATTTTATACTATTGTAGGGATATTTACATCAACAGTTGAAGGTAACGAAAATAATATTTATATGAATCTTAGTAGTTCAGAAAACTTAATGTCATCCTCGCAATATAACAATGGAGATTATGTCGTTAATAATGTAGTTTATTATTTGACTAATCCTGATGATGTTGATTCATTTATTGAAGATGCATCTGCTAAATATAACTTTGAAGAGTTAAATTTACTCTTAGATATCGATACTAGTGCGTATGATCAAATGGCTGGTCCGATTGAATCAGTAGGCGGTTTTTCTGATACTATTTTAATAGTTGTAATAATAGCAGCAGTATTAATTGTAACGTTGATTATAAATAATTCAATTAAAGATCGAAAATATGAAATGGGAGTTTTAATGAGCTTAGGGGCTCCTAAGTTAAATATAATTGGCCAAATTCTAATAGAATTAGTTGTTGTTGCAACAGCTGGGTTTGTATTATCATTAGCTACTAGTAGCTTCATAGCTGCTTCGTTATCAGAAAGTTTATTAGAAAATCAATTAACTATGTCAGAAGAAGCGAGTGAAAGTAATTTTGGAAGACCGACTATGGGAGGGATGAGAAATCCAGGTAGTTTAAACGGAAACAATACAGATGTAGAAGTTATTGATGAGATAAATGTTAATGTTTCAATAGAAGAATATATTTTATTATTTGTGACGGGATATTTAATAGTAATAGCAGCGATGATAATACCAGTTATAAATATAACAAAGTATGAACCAAAAACAATTTTAACAGGGAGGGAATAGATGAATAAATTAGAAATTAAAAATTTAAGATATTCTTATTTAGATGGTAATAAACAAAATCACGTCTTAAAAGGAGTTGATTTAGAGTTTGTAAGTGGCAAAATGTATTCAATTATAGGTGAATCTGGTTCAGGTAAGACAACTTTGATATCACTTTTATCAGGTTTAGAAAGTTTACAAGAAGGAGATATTCTCTATAACGGAGAAAGTATAAAAAAAATAACAACAGCTCAATTCAGACTCAAATATGTTAATATAGTTTTTCAATCGTATAACTTAATTAATTATATGACCGGTAAGGAAAATGTAGATGTTGGAATCGATTTTGCTGGTATTAGTAAATCTAGTAATTATGCATATGAAATTTTAGATTCAGTAGGAATTGATAAAGATAAAGCAGATAGACTTGTTTTAAAATTATCAGGAGGTGAGCAACAAAGAGTTGCGATTGCCAGAGCCTTAGCCTCAGAAGTACCTATTATAGTAGCTGATGAACCAACTGGTAACTTAGATGAAGAAACTGAAAAAAAAGTTATGGAATTATTTAAACAAATGGCTAGTGATGGTAAAATAGTTATTATTGTAACTCACTCTAAAAACGTGTCTAATTATGCTGATAAAGTTTACAAAATTAAGAAGGGAATTATTGAAAAAAAACATCACATTTGATGTTTTTTTCATTTCGATAATTTAATTTTGTTTAAGATACATTTTTTATGATACAATAAATAATAGGAGATGATAAAGTGAGTAATGTATATTTTAAAAGAATAAATGAGTTAACTACTAGTATTAATGATGATATATATACTATGATTAATAAAGTTGTTGAAGAAGAAAATATAAAACTTAGTAAAACAGTACCATTAAAAGTTCATTTTGGTGAGAAAGGAAACACGACATTTATAAAACCAGTTTACTTCGAAGGGATAAAAAAATATCTAAGGGAAAATAATATTGATAGTTGTTATATCGAAACTAATGTTTTATATAAAGGGAGTAGAACGGTAACAAAAGATCACATTAAAACAGCTCTTGATCACGGATTTGATGATTTAGATATTGTAATTGCTGATGATGAAGATAATTATGATGAAATTGAAGTTAATTTGAAGAATTTTGAAAAATGTAAAATTGGCTCTAAATTTAGTGAATATGATAATTTTATAGTTATTTCTCATTTTAAAGGTCATGGAATGGCTGGGTTTGGTGGGGCTATTAAACAATTGGCAATGGGATTTGCATCAAGAGGAGGTAAACTTCACCAACACTCTAAAAGTGTCCCTTTAATTGATAAAGATAAATGTATTAGTTGTGGTGTTTGTGTCAGAAAATGTCCTGTTAATGCAATTAGAATTGAAGACTATGCTCTTATTGATGAAAATGTTTGTATTGGCTGTGCTTCATGTACACCTGTTTGCCCAGTAGATGCAATTACAAATAGTTGGGAAGTTAGTAACTTTCATGAAAAATTAGCAGAATATGCATATGCAGCTAGCTTAGGAAAAGAAAATATATATATTCAATTTGCTTTTAACATAACAGCAGATTGTGATTGTATAGGGAAAAAAATGCCAATAATATCTCCTAATATAGGGGTATTAATTGGAACAGATCCTGTTGCTATTGATAAAGCAACTTATGATTTATTTGAAAAAAATAACCCTGATCATAATTTTAAAACAGCAGAAATAACTTTAAAACACGCTGAAAGTATAGGGTTAGGTAATACAAATTATAATTTAATTGAAATGAAAGTGTAAAACTTTCTTTTTTTTTAGGAAAAATCTTTACAAAAAGAATAAAAAAGAGTAAAATAGTGGTAGTAAGTGGTAGAAAATGGTGAAAAGTGGTGATTATATGTTCATGGGCGAATATAAACATACAATTGATGACAAAGGAAGAATAATCATTCCGTCTAAATTAAGATATGAACTAGGCGAAGAATTCATTGTAACCAAAGGATTAGATGGATGTTTATTTATTTATCCTAAAAATGAGTTTAATGAAATCACTAGAAAATATAAAAATTTACCAAATACTAAGGAAGCAAGAAATTATTTAAGATTTTTTTTATCAGGAGCGGTTGTATGTGAGTTTGATAAACAAGGTCGTATTAATATTAATGTATCATTAATCGAATATGCTGATTTAAAAAAAGAGTGTATTATAATAGGGGTTAATGAAAGATTAGAAATATGGAGCAAAGACAGATGGGAAGAATTTTTGAAAATAAATGAAGAGTCTATATCAGATATAGCAGATAATTTATTTTCTAATCATGGTGATTTATGCATATAAGTGTTTTACTTGACGAGTGTCTTGAAAATTTGAAATTGACTGATAAAAGTATAGTTGTAGATTGTACATTAGGCTATGGGGGGCATAGTGGGGAAATTTTAAAACGTATTCCTAATGGTTATTTATACGCTTTTGATCAAGATAATGATGCAATAAAATTTTCAAACGAAAAACTAAGTAAAATAAGGGATAACTATGAAATTGTTCCAAGTAATTTTAAAGAAATAAAGTTAAAATTAGAGGAAAAAAACATAACTAAGGTTGATGCTATTTTGTATGACTTAGGTGTATCTAGTCCACAATTAGACGAAGATGAGAGAGGATTTTCATTTCACAATGATGCTACCTTAGATATGCGTATGAATCAAAGCCAAACACTTAGTGCTTATGAAGTAGTTAATAATTATGAACTTAATGACTTAATTAAAATAATAAGACAATATGGTGAAGAAAAATATGCCGTAAGTATAGCTAAGGGTATAGTTAGAAATAGACCTATTTCTACAACTCTTGAATTAACAGAAGTTATTAAAAGCAATGTACCACTTAGTTATAGGCGAGAAAAACACCCAGCTAGAAAAACATTTCAAGCAATTAGAATAGAAGTTAATGATGAATTAAATGTTTTTGAAACTAGCATTAAACAAGCATTAGAGTTAATAAATGTTGGTGGGAGAATTTGTGTTATAACATTTCATTCATTAGAGGATAAATTGTGTAAAAGCATATTTAAAGAAGTATCTAGTATAGATAGTGTATTTAAAAATATGCCTATTATACCTGATGAATACTTACCGAAATTTAAAGTTATACCAAATATAAAACCAAGTGGTTTTGAAATAGAAAAAAATAAAAGAAGTAGAAGTGCAATGTTACGAATAATTGAGAGGGTAAGATAATATGAAAAAGAATAAAGTAAGAAAAGGTGAAGTATTATTGTATAGTCTTGGGGCTATGTGTTTTATTTGTACATTGTTAATAAAAGTGTTTTTAGGTGCCAGTATTGGTAATCAACAAATGATGATAGAAAAATTAAAATATGATATTTCAGAAGAAGAAAAATCTGTTGAAAGCTTAACTATGCAAGTTCAAGAATTGATTAGTTTTGATAATGTTGAAAAAGTTGTAAAAGATTTAGGATTAGCGTATAATAATAACAATATTATAGTAGTTGATAACTAAGAGGTGAAATGATGAAAACAAAGAAAATGAAAAAGACTGCTCCACGGAATTTATTTTTCATTTTTTTGTTTTTTTTAATTGTGTTATTTGGACAATATATATATGTTGCGGTTTTCCCAAATGTTTATGGAATAGACATGAAAGAGTTTGCTGCTAATAGAAATGTATATTCATCTAGTATTTATGCTAAAAGAGGAAGTGTTTATGATGTTGATGGTAATGTTTTAGCACTTGATGTAACATCATACCGTGTAATTGCATATTTGGATGCTAGTAGGACTGGGTCATCTAAAACTTTATATCATGTTGTTGATAAAGAAGGAACAGCAGAAGCTCTTGCTAGTGTTTTAGGTGGAGAAGAAAGTTATTATTTAGATTTATTAAATCCTAGTTATTATAAATATCAAACTTATTTAGGGAGTTATGGAAATAATATAACTGAGAGTAAAAAAATGGAATTAGAAAACTTAAATTTGCCAGGGATTGATTTTGAAGAGAGTTACCAAAGATATTATCCGAATGGCGATTTTTCATCGTACAATTTAGGGTATGCTAAAAAACAAAATTCTTTAACTGTTCAAGTCGGATTAGAATATGATTTAAGTGAACTATTAGAAACACTATATAGTGGGAATGCTATATTTAAATCATCTAGTGATAAAATTAAAATAATTAATAATAAATTATATCCTTTGGAAGAAGGTACTACTTCCATTAGTATTTATATTGATGATGAGTATATTGGCTTTTGTAATATTATAATTTCTGATGATAAAGTAGTAACAGAATTAGAAGAAAAAATCTATGGTGAATTAGGCATTGAATCTTATTTTGATACTATTTTGCGAGGAACTAATGGATATTTAAGCTATCAAGCTGATCGTTCTGGATATAAAATACCTGACACAGAAGAAGAACGAATTGATGCTATAACGGGTAGTGATGTATATTTAACTTTGGATTCTACTATTCAAAGAATGCTCGAAAGTTCGGTTAAGGAAATAAATGAAACTTATTTACCGGAATGGATTACTTTTACAGTTATGGATGCTAAGAGTGGGGATATATTAGGGAGTTCATCAACTCCGACATTTAATCCTAATGACCTTAATACAATTTCTAATTATGAAAACCCTTTAACTTCGTTTGTTTATGAACCTGGAAGTGTTATGAAAATTTTTACGTATATGTGTGCGATAGAAAATGGTGTTTATAACGGAGACGAAAAATTTAAATCCGGAACTATTGATATTGAAGGTGATACTGTTTATGATTGGAATAGATATGGTTGGGGAGAAATAACTTATGATATAGGATTTACAATATCTAGTAATGTCGGTGTTAGTTATATGATGGAAGATATGACAGGGGAACAGCTAAATGATTGTTTTAAAAAGTATGGGTTTAATGAAGCAACGGGTATTGATTTACCTCGTGAAATGCCAGGACAAATAGAATTTACATATCCTTATGAAATAGCTTCTGCGTCTTTCGGACAAGGGATAACAACAACAGCAATTCAACAATTACAAGCATTATCTATTGTAGCTAACGATGGGGATATGGTAAGACCAAATATAATTGATAAAATAGTTAGTTCAGATGGTTCTATTACAGAGTATTCGACGGAAAAAATAGAAAATGTAGTTACCGAAAATACAACAGATTATATTAAATCATTAATGTATAAAACAGTTCATGGTGAACCATACTATTCAACTGGTTATCGTTATAAAGTTGATGGATTAGATGTTATCGGGAAAACAGGAACTGCACAAGTTTATAACAATGAAGCAGGTACTTATATTGGCGGTGGAGAAATTTATTCGTTTAGTGGTATGTTCCCTTATGAAGATCCTGAAATTATAGTATTTGCCTCTGTAAAAAAACCAACGCCATCTTCCACTACTGCTTTGATTAATTTGGTTCAGCCGGTTTTAGAATCCGTTGGTAAATATAAGGGATTAATACCTAATAATAATGAACTCGAAAGTTATGATGATATAGAAGTCGAATTTTTAATTAATAAAAATATAACAGAGGTAGTAGAAGATTTAACGATTAAAGGTTTAGATGTAATTGTTTTAGGTGACGGAAATATTGTAACTAAACAATACCCTAGTTCTGGTACAACATTATTATCAGGTGATAAAATTTATTTAACTACTAATGGAATAATAACTATACCTGATCTAACAGGATTTAATAGAATGGAAGTTACTAATGTTTTGAATTTATTAGGTGTTGAGTATGAGATTGAAGGTATAGGTTTTGTTAGTAACCAAACATTACCAGTAGGAAGTCCGCTTGGTTATATTAATGTCATATTAAGTAAAGATGAAACAGTTGAATAAACTGTTTTTTGTTATTGACTTTATTATTTTAATAATGTAAAGTATCTAATATGAGGTGGTATTATGGGAAAAGATTTAGTTTATGATGGTTTATTAGTCATAAAAGGTAAAATATCAAAAAGGGATTTAAAAATGTTTGGGTATTCTGCATATGATATTGAATTATTAATTAATAGAGGTATAATCAAAAGAGTAGAAAGAGGGGTTTATGAAGTTAATTATATGAATATTAGTAACTCTAAAAATCCTAGTATTGAGCAATTAGTAGATAAAGCAGGTCAATCTAATGATATTGAATTGATTAATACAGATAAGATAAAGGATATTGCTGTAATAATAGAATTATTAAAAGAAAAATATGGTAAAAATAGTTATGAAATTAAATTTGAAGCCGACAATTATTTAGTAGTTGAACCTTTAAGAACTGTTAGTGACAAGGATTTTCAAACGCTGTATAATCGTTTAAGAATATGTCAACAAAACCAAGATCATGTAGCAGCTGAGAATATATTAAGGGATTTAATTCAATTAGATAATGAAAATCCAAAACATTATTTTATGTTATGCGATGTTTATCGTGAAAAGAAAGATTATGTTAATGCACTTAAATTTTTTAAGATAGGTGAGTACAAAACTAGAATAAAAACTTCGAGGCCTTCTATTTATTATCAAAATGAGTTTGATTTGTCGATGAAAAAATTAATGAATGATATTAAAAGAAGTAGTATACACTTTGCAGATGAAACAGTTAATAAACTAGCAGATTTATTAACGTCAAAAAGTATTTATGTATTAAAAGAAGATAAACAACCAGTAATTGATTCTATTAAAAAATTATTTTCTTTTGTTTGTTTTGAATTTGATTTTACAGAAAAATATGTCATAGTTGTAAGTGATAAAAATAGAAAATCAGTTGAAATGTCTTTGGAAAAAATAAACTATATATGTAAGAGAAAAAATATTTCTTCCAAAGAAAATTTATGGCGCGAACTAATTAAAGACGGAATTGAAGAATGGGATTTAAACTTGTTAAAAGAAATGGAACTTCCAGAGTGGATGATTAATATTTCAAATTATGTTCATTTAATTCAAACTAAAATTATGAAAACAATGACTGATGGTAAAAGTGTATCATTTGGTATTGATTTTCCTATGGATATTGATAGTGTTTTAAAATATTTGGAATATCAAGAATTTCCACTTGAAGTAACTATTAATCGTGAGCAATCTTTTATTGTAGCACGAGCGCCATATAAATATTTCGCATCAAAATTAACTATCAAAGAAGAAGGTATTGAACCTAAAAATAATGTAATCGAATCCAAAGTTGATGTAGCTGACCAAATTGTCGAACAAAAAAATGATGTAATTGAAGAAGATGATAATTCAGAATTTGATATTGATGAACTAGATGA
>CAYJPP010000022.1:0-7354 GCA_964372175.1 uncultured Muribaculaceae bacterium | reverse complement strand
AGATGATAATTCAGAATTTGATATTGATGAACTAGATGAGGGAACTACTAAAAATCCAAATGCTAAAAAACCATCAGTGTATAGAATGAAAATAATGGAACTAGCTCATTTATTGGTTACAAGTGAAACTTCTGTTGGACGTTATCTGGCAAAACTAAATAATTTAGATTTAGAAACTTTGTTATTGTTAAAACTAGAATGCGCTAAAATATATTGGACTCATGGATTTGAAAAAGAAGCAGAACAATTAATAAGTGAAATTGAAAGAGTAAAGGAGTTACCAAAAGTAATAAAAAAACAAGTAGCAAGATTTAATAAAGATAAATCTTTATACGAGATAAGCGAAATAGATGATGAATTAGTTGGAAAGATTAAAAAAATACTTAAATAAGATCATTTTAATGGTCTTTTTATATTGCTTTTTATGTTTCAATATTGTAATATATTTAAACAAGAGGTGAGCGTCGTGGATTTAACTACTAAATGGGAAAATTTATATGCTTTAATGATTAATGGGAATGACTTAACAACTCAAATTTTATTTAAATGTGGGTTTACAAAAAATGATTTGACTGCTCTTACTAGTAATGGAAAATTAATTAGAGTTCAAAAAGGTCTTTATCAAATAACAGATTTTACTAGTTTTGAAGCTTATAAGCAAAACATGTGTTTAGATAAATTAGTTACTTATAAATTTACATCAATTGAATTTATTATGAATAAAATACGTTCTTTTTTAAGTGTGAAAGAACAAGAAAAATATTTAGAATTTATTAAAGTTTTTATTGAAATAGAAATTGAAGATCATATGATCGATGAAAGTAAATTATTTTATATGATAAAGCAAATACTTGAAAATCAATTTTTCTTTAATTTTGAACATTATAGGTCATTACTGAATGATAGCATTGATGAACGTGACTTTAAAAAATCTAATAAATTATTACGATTAATTGAACTAGGTACTAATGTGTTTGTTGTGGAAGAAGATATTCCCTTAATTGATAATGAAGATGGTGTTAGGGTTTACTGGGTATTAAATAAAACTGATATAGAACTGTTACAGGAGGGGTTATCTAAACTTAAAGTTATTGGAGAATCTATAATATTTAAATGTTGCGATTTAAGTAATAAAGAGTATTTTATTAATTATTTATCAGAAATAATTGGTTACAACGTTTATTTTGATGATGATTATATTATTGTTAAAATGATTGAATTGAAGCAAGAAGAAAAAGTTGTAGCATGCGAGTTAGGTGAAGGTGGCTTAGAAAAGTATAGGGATATATATTTAAAAGCAAAAAACTATTTAGATAATGAAAATATAGAAGAAGCACTTAATTTACTATCAACTCTTAATAGATTTTCTTATGATGATTTAGATGTTCAAGTGACTTTAATGATGTGTCATTATAGAAAGAACCAATTTGATGAGGCATTTAAGCATTATTTAATGGCTAAATGCATAGCGAAAAGTAATAAAATAAAACTAGAAAACACAAGAGAAATTGAAGAAATTTTGGAAATGTTTGAATATCCTTCAAAGCAAAAGGTTATTGGTTTACTAAATTAAATCTATATATTAGATTTTTTTTAATGAAATCGATTTTATTTTTTTTCATTTTGTGATAAAATTAATTAGTTTGGAGGTTAGTTTATGCTAAAAGTAAATAATGTTGGGTTAACATTTGGGACTAAAACTTTATTTGAAAATGTTAATTTAGAATTTAGTGATAATAATTGTTATGGGTTGATAGGAGCTAATGGAGCTGGAAAATCAACTTTTTTAAAGTTGTTAAGTGGTGAGGTTGATACTACAAAAGGTGATATTATAATTGGGAAACAAGATAGGTTAAGTGTTTTAAAACAAAATCATCATTTATTTGATGAATACACTGTTTTAGAAACTGTGATTATGGGAAACAGTAAATTATATGAAGTGATGAAAGAAAAAGATGCTATCTACATGAAAGAAGATTTTACGGAAGAAGATGGTATTAAAGCTGGAGAATTAGAAAGTATCTTTGCCGAAATGAATGGATGGCAAGCTGAATCTGATGCAGCTATTTTATTAGCTGGATTAGGTGTTGATGTTAGTTTTCATACAATGAATATGAAGGAATTAAAAGATAGTGTTAAGGTTAAAGTTTTATTAGCGCAAGCTTTATTTGGTGAACCAGATATTTTGTTACTTGATGAACCAACTAATGGTTTAGATATGGAATCTAAGCATTGGTTAGAGGAGTTTTTAATTGATTTTAAAAACACTGTTGTAGTTGTGTCACATGATCGACATTTTTTAAATAAAGTATGTACACATACTGTTGATATAGATTATGGTAAGATTACTTTGTTTGTTGGGAATTATGATTTTTGGTATGAATCTTCTGAATTAATACAAAAACAAATGAGAGATTCAAATAAAAGAAAAGAAGATAAAATAAAAGAATTGCAAGATTTTATTGCAAGGTTTTCTGCTAATGCTTCTAAATCAAAGCAAGCAACATCAAGAAAAAAATCATTAGAAAAAATAGAACTTGATGATATTAAACCAAGTACAAGAAAATATCCATTTGTTAGTTTTGAATTTGATAAAGGTTTAGGTAGTGAAATACTTACTTTAAGTAATATAAACTACGAAGTTGATGGAAAGGTTATATTAAAAAACTTTTCATTAAATGTAAATAAAGATGATAAAATAGCTTTGATTGGGCAAAACGAAGTTGCTAAAACTATTTTATTTAAGATCATATCTGGTGAATTAGAACCTGATAGTGGGACTATTAAATTTGGCAGTAATACTAGTGTTTCTTATTTTGCTAAAAATCACGAACATTTCTTTGATACAAAAGATAATATGATTGAATGGTTAAGATCATATAGTGAGAATAAAGATGAATCTTTTGTAAGAGGTTTTTTAGGAAGAATGTTATTTTCTGGTGATGATTCTTTGAAAAAAGTATCTGTATTATCGGGTGGGGAAAAAGTAAGATGTGTTTTATCTAAAATAATGTTAGAAAAAAGTAATTTCTTATTATTAGATGAACCTACTAACCATTTAGATATTGAATCAATAACTTCATTAAATAACGGGTTAACTAAGTTTAATTCATCTTTTATAATGGCTACTTTTGACCAACAGTTAATTGATACAACTTGTAATAGATTAATTGAAATAAAAGAAGATGGTACTTACCGTGATAAATACATGAGTTATGATGAGTACATGGAAAAGTTTCATAATTAGGTAATAATTGTGGAAGTTATAAAAATAGGGGTTCCTTTAAAAGAAGGATGTAGTGTTGAAGGTGCAGATTTAGGTATTTCAAATTTAAAAGAAATTAAATTTGATAAAGTATTAGAAGTTTTAAAACAAGAAGAAAATAATAATAAATTAAAAAATTTAAATACTGTTAAAAAAGTAGTTGATGAACTTTCTGATATTGTTTATGATGTACTTAAAAATGGTGAATTCCCACTAACTATTGGTGGTGATCATTCACTAGCAATTGGTTCATTAGCGGGGAGTTCTAATTACTCTGATATATCTATTTTATGGATAGATTCACATGCAGATATTAATTCTGATATATCATCTATTACTGGTAATATTCATGGATGTCCTCTTGCTACTAGTTTTGGTTTAGGGGATGAAAAATTAGTTTCTTGTTTTGGAAATAAAATTAATCCTAGTAATATTGTAATATTTGGTTGCAGTGATTTAGATAAAGCAGAAGATGATATAATTAAAAAATATAATATAAAAATATTTACACATGATTATATAGTAAAAAAAGGAATTGAAATTGCTCTTGATGAAGCTATATCTTATTTGAAACAAACGAATAATAAAGTTCATATTAGTTTTGACATTGATTCTATGGATCCTATAATTTATTGTGGTGTGAATGTAAAAAGTAATTATAATAAAGGATTTTCCAGTAATGATATTAAAATAATATTAGATAAAATATTTGACGAACTAATTATTCAAAGTTTTGATGTTGTAGAATATAATCCTTTAACTGATAATAATGATATAACTAAACAACAATTTATAGAAATTATTAGAATAGTAATTGATAAAATAAACAAAATGGTCATATAGACTTTTTTTTGTTGATGTGATAAAATTATATAAGAATAGAGGAATATATATGAAAAAAGCGTTTACTTTAATAGAATTATTAGCAGTTATTATAATTTTGGCTATTGTTGCTTTAATAGCAACACCAATAATTTTAGATGTGATAGATGAATCTCAAAAATCAGCTAATTTCTCACAAGCGTATTTATTGCTAGACGGAGCAGAACAAATGTATGCCAATAGTTTTTTAAATGAAGAACAGGATTTTCAGTTTTCAGGACTAGAAAATATTGATGTATATGATAAATTAATTACATCTGGGGAAAAACCTGAAAATGGAGATTTATTTATAAGATCTAATGGCGAGATTGCGTTTGTAGTTTATATTGATGATGATTGTTTTAAAAAAGGATATGATGACAAAGAGATTAGTTATTGTACAGAAGGTGTTCTTCCGGAAGATCCTTATATTCCAGAAAAAGAATTAGGCTTATCAAGGTTTGAATCGATAGAAGTTTTAACTGATACAGAAACATGGAAATCAAATGATAGTAAAATTGAAATAGAAAATTATGGTTATGAATGGAAGTATTGTGTTTCTGATGCTGTGTGTATTCCAGATCAAACTACTGAAAAAGAAGAAATTCCCTTAGCAGGTTTAGATACAAATTATGTGTGTGTTGATTTGTTTGATGAAGGTGTTAAGATTGTTAGTAAATGTGATACATATTTTATTGATAAAACAGAACCAGTTATAACACCAAAAGATGGTGATATAGCGATTATGAAAACTCAGAGTTTTTTACCTCTAAGTTATTTTACATATAGTTTTGGAGGTTCAGGAGGAGATGTTAGTTGTAATATAGAAGAAACTAGCGTTCTACCACTAGGTCCTAATAAAATTACTTGTACAGCTACTTCAAATTCTGGTCTAACAACAATTGCGACTAAGGATATATTAGTAAATGAACTAGTTGTATCATCTGATTCTTGTTTTACATTTAATTCATATAGTAAAAGTATTTCAGGATATAAAACAACATGTGGACTTAATCCTGTTATTCCGGCACAAATTAGTGGGGTTGATGTAGAAGTGATTTCTGATGCGGCTTTTATTAGATCTCCTATTATTAGTATAGTTTTACCAGAGAAATTAAAGACTATTAAAAGAACTGCTTTTTATGATAGTTCGTTACAGTCGGTAATTATTCCTGATACAGTAACGTTATTAGAAGATGGCGCATTTCAGTATAGTGAACTTCAATACGTTAAGTTACCTAATGGTTATGAAACTATTGAAATAGTAGATGAAGAAGAAGTTGTAACTAAACATACAGTTAGTATCAAAAATAGTGTATTTGATGGAGCTAAAATTAAATCAGTTATTATTCCAGATGGAGTAACATCAATAGGTGGGAATACGTTTTTAAATAATCAAATAACATCATTTAAAATAGGGACAGGGATTACTAGTTTAGGTAATGTATTTGCTAATAATCAAATAACAGAAGTTGTTATCCCGTCACATATTACTTCACTTAGTGGGACATTTAGTGGAAACCCGCTTGAACAAGTATTAATTGAAAGTGAAAATATAACAATAGGCAGTGGGACATTTGGTGGTGTTATGAAACAAGTAGAAATTAAAAACGCTGATGGAGTAGTTGATAATTCATTTGGAGGCTCTATTCAAACATTGATTATAGGGGATAAAACAACAAAAATTGTAGACAATGCGTTTTCTTCAAATGGAATTGAGAACCTGATTTTAAGTGATTCTGTTGTTTCTATTGGTCAACAGTCGTTTCAAAGTAATGGAATTAAAAACCTAGTTCTAGGTAATGGTTTAAAATCAATTGGAGTACATGCATTTACAACTAACTTACTTGTAAGTATCGTAATTCCAGATAGTGTTACATCCATAAGTAACTATGCATTTTCTTTAAATCAATTAGAAAGTATTAGTATTGGAAAAGGTCTAACATCACTTCCGGCATCAGTTTTTGGAATGAAAACTGGTCAATTAGGTAAGTTAACAATACCTGTTAATGTTTCGTCAATAAATCAGTATGCCTTTTCTAATAAGAATTTTGAAACCATTGTTTTCGATGGTCGGAGTAAAGCACTTAGTATTTCAGGTGGCTGGGGTGCGAATACAAAAATATTATGTGATGGTTTAAAACCATGTTAGGAGTATATATGAAAAAAGCATTTACTTTAATAGAATTATTAGCCGTTATTATAATTTTGGCTATTGTTGCCTTAATAGCAACACCAATAATTTTAGATGTGATAGATGAGGCTAGTGAATCAGCTAATCTTTCACAAGCTTATTTATTATTAGATGGGGCAGAGCAACTATATGCCAATAGTTTTTTAGATGAAGGAATAGGATTGTCATTTTCTGATACAAAAGAGAATGATGTTTATGATTCATTAATAACAACTGGCGAGAAGCCAATTGATGGGGATTTATTTATTAAGTCTAATGGTGATGTTAAGCTAGAAGTTATAATCGATGGAACATGTTATGGAAAAGATTATGATGATAAAGAAATAACTAAATGTAGTGGGATTGATAATGAAGGTGACATTACAACTGGAAGCAAGGTTGAAATGGATTTATCTAAGTTATCTAATTTAGAAATTTTACCAAATGATGATGATTGGTATGCAGCAGGTCAAAAAATAGAAATTCAAACTTATGGATATAGTTATAAATATTGTATTGCAGAAACTGTTTGTACACCAGATAAAGCAGGAACAGGTTCTGAAATTGCATTAGAACCATTAGATACGTCTCATTTATGTGTTGATTTATATAATGGTGAGAAAATTATTTCTAGTACATGTAGTGTCTATTTAATAGATCAAAATCAACCTGTTTTAACACCAATAGAAACAGATATTACAATTATGGAAGGTCAATCTTTTGCTATAAGTAATTATTTTAATTACTCATTTGGCGGAAGTGGGGGAGAATTATTATGTACAGTTGATTCAGTACCTTTGGATGCAACACATGATATACCAAAAGGAAATAAAGAAATAAAATGTAATGCGGTATCTAATTCAGGATTAGTAACAACTGCTAGTAAGACAATAAATGTTATTGAAGCAGTTCCAACCCCAGAGGCTTGTTTTGTAACCTCGGGAGGTATGATAACTGGATATTATCCAACTAGAACTGGGTGTAATATGACTACAAATTTTGATGTGATTATACCAGAAACAATAGGTGGTGTGACTATTACGTCTATTGGGACC
>CAYJPP010000021.1:0-19920 GCA_964372175.1 uncultured Muribaculaceae bacterium | reverse complement strand
TTATCTAAAATAGAAGGAAATTCAACTAAAAAAATTAGTGTTATTCACTAATTTTTTGTTTTAAATATTTTAATAACTCATCTTTAACATCTTCTCTATCTAAGGCAAAATCAATATTTGCTTTTAAATAACCTAATTGATTTCCGATATCAAAATAATCACCATCAAATTTACAAGCATAAAAATCTTGTTTACTCATTAAACTCAACATTCCGTCAGTAAATTGATATTCATTTCCTTTACCTTTTGATAATGTTTCTAATTCATAAAATATTTCTGGTTTAACTATATATCTTCCTAATCCAGCAAAATTAGATGGTGCTTCTTCGACAGATGGTTTTTCAATAATTGTTTTAATTTTATCCTCGTTTTCAAATTCGATAATTCCATATTTATGAACATCTGATTTATCTACTTCTTGAACACCTATAACATTACAATTATATTTTTTATAAACATCAATTAATTGTTTTAAAACAGGGGTTTTATATTTCATTAAATCATCTCCATATAAAACAGCAAAAGGTTCATCATTAATAAATGATTTTGCAAGTTTAATCGCATGACCTGAACCTAATGGTTCACCTTGTCTTATATAAAATATTTGAACTAAGTTAGATATGTCTTGAACTAGTTTTAATTCTTTTAGTTTATTAGATTTTTCTAATCGCTTTTCTAATTCGAATGATTGATCAAAATGGTTTTCAACATTTCTTTTATAAGGACTAGTAATTAATAACACTTGCTCTATCCCACTAGCGACACATTCTTCAATAATATACTGTAATGTAGGTTTATCAATAATTGGTAACATTTCTTTTGGAACAGATTTAGTTACCGGTAAAAATCTTGTTCCCATCCCTGCAACAGGAATGACTGCTTTTTTAATTTCTTTCATTAAATCATCTCCATTATAATTATAACACATTTTAAAAAACTATGATATAATTAATTAGTGAAAGGAACGATATAATGTACGATATAATAATAATAGGTGCTGGAACAGCAGGACTAAGTAGTGCGATATATGCATTAAGAGCTGGTAAGAAAGTATTAGTATTAGAAGGTAAAATTCATGGTGGGCAAATTATCAATAGTCATGAGGTAGAAAACTATCCAGGGTTATTAAAAATGAATGGTGTAGATTATGCTAATAACTTATTAGAACATGCTAAAAAATTTAATGTTGAATTAAAATATGAACGTGTATTAGAAATAAAAAATGATGTAGTAATAACAAAAGATAATAGTTACAATTTTAAAGCATTAATAATTGCTACTGGAACCAAATATAGAAAACTAGGTTTACCAAATGAAGAGAGATTTACTGGCATGGGAGTTAGTTATTGTGGTTTCTGTGATGGTAACTTTTATAAAGATAAAGTGGTAGCAATAGTAGGTGGAGGCAACACGGCTGTTGAAGATGCCAATTACTTATCTAAATTAGCTAATAAAGTTTATTTAATCCATAGAGGAGACAAATTAAGAGCAGAAGAAGGGTTAATTAATTCCTTAAATGATAATGTTGAAATAATGTATAATAGCCAAGTAACTAATTTAAATGGTACTAGTAAACTAGATAGCATTGTTGTAAATGATAAAGAAATAGAAGTGGCTGGTTTATTTATAGCTATTGGACAAATTCCAGATACAGATATATTTAAAGATATTGTTGATATTAATGAGTATGGATACATTATTGCAAAAGAAGATTGCAAAACTAATGTTGCTAATATTTTTGTAGCAGGTGATGTTAGAACTAAGGATATAAGACAATTAATAACAGCTGCCTCAGATGGAGCGATAGCAGCTATTAAAGCCGGAGAATATTTAAATAAATAATAGAAGTTGCACTATTATTTTTTTATGATATAATATATTACTTGAAAGAGGGGGATAAAATGATTTCAAAAAGAGAACTAAGGTCTGTTGATAAATCACCAGATTATGCGTTTTTTCCAGGTATTGATTATGCTGAAAATGTAATAACAAAATTACAAGAATCATTTGAAATATTTGAAAGTGAATTAAGAAGTGTTGTTTTTAACATTTCATTTAGTAATAATAAGGAAATAAGGTTTCAAATATTAGATAAAAATTTATGTCATATGTTAGGAATAGATTCTACATATATAAAAAAATCAAGTGCTCATAAAAAAATACTTGGATTTAATAGTGAAGATTTTATTGATTCTTATGCATTATTAGAAAGTATCATGGAAAATTTAGATACGATATTAGAACATGATTCTGATCCTAAAAGGAAGAGATTTTTAAACTATTATCGTTTGAGTGTAAAAAATGATATATTTATGAAAATAGCTAGTATTAAAGATTTGGATTTTGGATGTATTAATTTTAATCCTGAAATATTTATAAGTGAGACAGGGCATCAACGTGAACCATTTAGATCAACTAAGTTATTATATATGTTAAGTGATGAAATAATTAGTCCGTATTATATGATTGGATTAATAAAACAAAAACAGGGCGATCAAACTCCTTATGCTGTTGAAACTATTATTGCACCTGAACAATTTACTGATTATTTTAATAGTCAAGAAGTAGTTATTCCTACTCAATTATTAATTGAAAGTCAAAATGAATGGAATAAAAAACAGACTAGCCCAAGTCAAAAAATAAGACTATTAAAGGACTATAAATCATTAATAACTGAACATAATTTACCTGATGGTATGAATGTTTATGGTGATTATCTATCACAATTAATGGAACAAGAGAAAAGATTAAAACACACTAGATAAATAAAATTAAAGATATTTTATAAAAACTATTGTAAAAGATATAAATTTATTGTATAATTTATTTGTGTCTTGTCTCCGTAGCTCAGCAGGATAGAGCAATGCCCTTCTAAGGCAGCGGTCAGGAGTTCGAATCTCTTCGGGGACACCATTGTAAAATTAAACGGAAATTATTCCGTTTTTTTGTATATATATATTTTTAATATCCATAATAAAAATGGTGATAGAATGGAAAATTGTGAATTAATAAAACATATACATGAAGACTCTTTAATGGGAGAATATGCGACTGAAAGATTAATTAATGAATTAAAAGAAAAAGATAATAAAATAAAAACTGAGTTAGAAAATATACATAAGGAATACGTTTCGTATAAAGAAAAAACAGAAAAACTATTGATAAAAAAACATGAACAAATAAAAGATGCTAGTTTAATGGTTAAAATGGGAACGTATTTTGGTATTAAAAAAGAAGTGTTAGAAGATAATAGTGATTCAAGTATTGCAGATATGTTAATAAAAGGTTTATCTATGGGAAGTATAGAAATGGAAAAGAAGTTAAATACTTATAAAGAATGCGATAAAAAGCATGTAAAACTAGCTAATGATTTTTTAGAATTCCAACAAAATTATATTGAATTAATGAAAGCATATTTATAAATATGTTTTTAATTTGACAAAAATATTAAAATATATATAATATATAAGAGAAAAGAGGGGAAATATGGGAAGATTAGAAACGGCTTTTAGTTTGGAAGATTATGTAACAAGAATAAAATTAACGGATAAAGTTAAAAATAAACTTGATTATTTAACAAAGGAACTAGTTGATTATATTGAGAGAATATCAAAATTAAGTGAGGATGAAATTAAGTATTTCTTAATAGATTACTTATATAGAGAATTAAATTATTCTAATAAAATAGAAAATGCTAAAAATGGAATAAAAATAGGTATTGATAATTTTGAGTTTGATTCACTAGAAGTGACAGAAGATAGAATTAATGAGTTACATAGATTTGTATTACAAGAAGATGTAGATCTTGAAAGAAAATTAGGATATAGACCAAAAAATGTAGATGTGGCAGGTATTGAAGATGGCGAGAGTAAGGTTTATTATGAGGCACCATCATCAGCTATCGTAAAAGAACTTATGGACCAATTTTATAATTTACAAGGAAGCAGTTTTCATGAAGAATTGAAATCAGGTCTTATAAAACCAACTTTAATGCACTTAATATTTGTAAAGATACATCCGTTTATAGATGGAAATGGAAGAACATCAAGGTTAATTCATAATATGGAATTTACAACAAGTGTGAATGGTTTTTTTAATAAAAAGTTTAAGTTATGCCCATTATGTATATCGCCAAGTATATACATAAATAAGGTTACTTACGCGAAAACCTTAAATGGAATAGAATTTTCTGGAACAACAGATGATAATGAAGGGATTAATAAATTTATTGATTTCATATTAAATATGTATAGTGAACAATTATATTTCATGTCAACACATCTTGATAAACATGAAAGAATATTACACAGATAAAAAAAACTCATTTTCAATTTGAAAAATGAGTTTTTTATTGTCTTTATACATTTTTGTTAACATGAATCTATATTGACTTTTAAACATTAAAATGATATTATTTATAATAGAGGAGGCATTATGAAACTAAACTATGAAGAAGCAAAAATTAGAATTGAAGAAATGATTATAGAAGTTAAAAAAATTTCTGATGCCGTTGATAATATAAAAAATATGGCAAATAATGAATTGGTTGATATTTGGCAAGGACGTGATCAAGAAAATTATCGTACAGCGTTACTAACAAAAACTGATTCAGTTCGCAATACTGTAAAATGGATGGATGATGTTTGTTTAAAATTAAGAACATATATTACTAATTTAGAAGAATCTGAAAAAATGGCTGCTAGCAAAATTCAAGGGGGGATTATGTAGTGAATGAAGGAATTGTTAGACAAGTTGAAAAGATGGAACAATTTAGTAGTAAATTACTAACAGAAAAAGAAATAATAAATACAGGTTTTTCTAAGTTTTCGACTTTAATGAAGATGCTAATAGATGGTGGTGTTATTAGTGGAAGTATTGAAAATCAAATATTTGAAATAGATAGAATAGTTAAAGATTTAATGTATTCAACTGATAATACATTAAATGTGGTAAGTGAAGGAATAAAAAAAATAGCTAATGATACAGAAACTATATCAACAGAAGCCATAACAGAGTTAAGTGGTTTGTTGTCGATAGATCCATCAAAATATCAAAGTTAGAATAAGAAGGGTTTTCATATGAGGGTATTATTAATCAAAAGTACCAAAATAGAAGTATTTGAACTGCCTCAAAAAATTTATGGTGATTACTGGATAACAGATGCAGATATAAATGGAATGAAAAGAAATTTATTAAATGTAAAAGCTTTAAATAATGAATGGGTAATGTATTCAAATAGTGGTGCGAGAATAAAATATAATAATCAAGAATTTCAAGAAATCGTTTTGAAGAAGGATTCTTTTTTTGATGTTGATTTAACTGCTGATAACAATAGAATAAAAATATATTGTGAAGACTCATTTAATAAAACATATGATAGATATTATTTTAAAGACGATGTAAAGTTATCTATTGGTCAGAGTAATAAATGTGATATTTGTGTTGAAGAAAACAATAATATTAAAGGTTATTTTGAAATTATAAAAAATGGTAATGTATGGAATATTTTAAAGTATGAGATGTGCAATGATGTTTATATAAATAATTCAATATTTGAAGAACCATTTATTATTAATGGGAGTAAATTATTTTATAACGGTTTAAATATAGTTTTTTTAGGGGAATATTTGTTAATAAATAAACCAAGTAATCTTAGTAAAATGATTGGGCAATTACCAGTTGGATTAGGTGCGAATGTCGATAGAAAAAATATGCAACCATTAGATGAAAAAGAGGTTAGTAATCCACAAGTATATTTTATTAAAATGCCGAGAGTTGTTAATTTTGTTGAACCGCAAACTATTGAAATAGAAGCCCCGCCAGAAGAAAAAGCAAAAGATGAACAACCAATGATTTATACAATTGGTCCAGCCTTGACAATGGGAGCATCATCGGTTGTAATGTTGATGATGACATTAAATAATATATCAACAGGACAGGCTACTTTATCATCTTCAATATCCAGTATAGTAATGTCAGGCGCGTTACTTGTGTCAATGTTAGTATGGCCAGTATTAAGAAAAAAATATGAACGAAGAAAAATTAAAAAGGATAACAGGTTAAGAATTAAACGATATAAAGAATATTTAGATAAAAAACAAAATCAAATTAATGAAGCTATCTCATTAGAACGTTCAACTTTAAAAAATAACTTTCCAAGCGCATTAGAATGTGCGATTATGGTTGTAAATGGTAAAAATAATTATTGGAAAAAAGGGATAAATGAAGATGATTTTTTAACATTTAGATTAGGACTTGGTGTTAAAAAACCTGATTTTGAAGTAGATTATCCAAAAGAAAAGTTCAGAATGAAAGACGATGATTTACTAGATGAAGTTAAAAGAATTGAAAACAGTAATCAGGTTATTGATGATGTTCCAATTGTTCACAATTTTTGTGCTAATAGGTTTACTTCGATATTAGGCGAAGTAACAACTAGTAATATATTCTTAAAAAATATATTAATGCAATTATTATTTTATTATAACTATGATGAAGTAAAAATAGTTGTACTTACAAGTGAGGATAGAAAAAATATATGGTCTCCAATTAGAAATAGTAAGTACAATTGGGATAATAATAATGAATTAAGGTTTTTTGCAACTTCTAATGATGACGCTCAACAAATAAATTCTTATTTTGAAAACATATTAAAATTAAGAGAAAATAACTTTGATTATAAAAAAACTAACTGTTATTATTTAGTGTTTATAGATGATTATGTTACATATAGAAACTTATCATTTTTAAATAAACTGCTTAATTCAGAATCTAATTTAGGTTTTAGTGTTATTTCACTAGCTAAATCAATGAATCAAGTTCCTTCCCAAAGCGATTATTTTATAATGGTTAATAGTACTATTCAATCTAATATATTTGGAAGGGAAGTTAGTGTTACGTCTAGAAAAGAATTTCAAGCCGAATTATTTGGAGAGATAAATTTAGATAATATTACGCATGTTTTATCAAATATTGCTATTGAAAGTATATCTAGTAATCATTTACCAGATTCAATAAGTTTCTTAGAGATGTTTGATGTTGGAAAAGTTGAACAATTAAATGCATTAAAGCGCTGGAATGATAATAATCCTGTATCTAGTATTCAAGCAGCTGTTGGTAGGGCAGAGAGCGGTGAATTATTAAAATTAGATGCTCATGAAAAATTTCATGGTCCTCATGGCTTAATAGCTGGTATGACAGGAAGTGGTAAAAGTGAATTTATCATAACTTACTTATTATCTCTTGCCGTTAATTATCACCCTCATGAAGTATCATTTGTTTTAATTGATTATAAAGGTGGAGGATTAGTAGGAGCGTTTTTAAACAAAGAAACAAAAGTAGTTCTACCTCATGTTGCGGGGACTGTAACGAATTTAGATAATTCTATTTTAAATAGAGTTATCATAAGCATTGAAAGTGAATTAAAAAGAAGACAAGCTGAGTTTAATAAAGCCCGTGATATTTTAAATGTTGGTAATATTGATATATATAAATATCAAAGGTTGTATAGAGAAGGTAAGTTAGAAAAACCTATTTCACATTTATTTATTGTTTGTGATGAATTTGCAGAATTAAAAACTCAAAAGCCAGAATTTATGGAACAGTTAATATCAACAGCTCGTATAGGACGTTCATTAGGTGTTCATTTAATATTAGCAACTCAAAAACCAAGTGGAGTAGTTAATGATCAAATTTGGAGTAATTCTAAATTTAGAGTTTGTTTAAAGGTTCAAGATGCAAACGATAGTAAAGATATGATTAAAACTCAGGATGCTGCTGGTATTGTTAATGTGGGAAGATTTATATTACAAGTAGGTTATAATGAATTATATTTAACGGGACAATCCGCATGGGGAGGGAACCCATATTATGATATTGAAAAAATAACTAAGGAAGTTAATACTGATGTTGAATTAATTGATAATATAGGATTTGCATTTAAGAAAACTAATTTTCCTGTTAAAAATCCATTAGTTAAAAAAGGTGATGAAGCAACAGCTATTGTAAAATACTTATATAATTTATCAAGAGAAAATAACATGTTTGCTAGTCAGTTATGGGTAGATATATTAGAAGGGAAAATCTTGTTCCCTGATTTATTAAAAAAATATAATTATCAAAAACAAGCAGGTTTAATTGAAGCTATTATAGGCGAATATGATGACCCAGTTAATCAGACTCATCATTTATTTAAAGTTGCTGTTGGCAAAAACGGAAATATGGGGCTATATGGAATTGCAGATAGCGGGAAAGAACAATTCTTATTATCGTTTATATTTTCATTGATTACGTTTTATACAACTGATGAAATAAATATTTATATAATCGATGGTGGATCTTCAATTTTAAAAAACTTTGCTAATATGCCACAAGTTGGAAACTATATATCAATAGATCAAAAAGAAAATATATTTAAATTAATTGAGTTTATAGAAACTTTAATTAAAGAAAGAAAAAAACTCTTTTCTAAATATGGCTCTTATGAAGAATATTGTAAAAATGAAAACAAAGTACCTGTTGCTTGTGTTGTTATTAATAATTTTGATACAATAAATGAAGTTCATAGAGACTTATCTGATCTTCTAGTGCCAATTTTACGTGATTGTACAAAATATGGAATATACTTTATGGTCAGTGTTAATACAATTAATGGAATACCTTATAGATTAAAAAATTACATTAGTGATGTTTATACAACACAATTTAGTGATTTTACAGATCAAAAGGCATTGCTTGGTGTTTACAAACTACCAGAACCAACTAAAATAAAAGGTAGAGGGTTATTTAAAGCGTTAGGAACAGAAAATGTTTATGAATATCAATCTGCATTAATATGCGAATATGAAAATTTAGGTAAATTTTTAGAAAACGTTACTATTAATTTAAATAAAACATTAACTAAAAAAGCAGTAGGGGCTAAAACAATGCCAGATATTATAACCAGAGAAATGTTAAAAGATAATCTAAAATCCTTAAAACAAATCCCAATTGGTATTAATATTTCAAATATTTCTGTTAAAAGCTATAACTTTGATGAAAAAAACGTTAATGTTATAGTAACTAATAAGTTTTCAGAAAATCAATTTATAAAGGCATTATTACTAGAAATAGAAGAAGTAAAAGACAGTGTGTTTATATTAGATGATACTAATTCTTATAAAGTAACAGACTTTAAAAAGTCTACTTATTGTAATAAAAATCTAGAAGAATTATTAATTGATTTAACAAAAATAAAAGATAAAGATAAATTTTGTATTATTATAGGTTTTTCTAAATTAGTTCAAAGATTAGAAATAAAAGATATAGAAAAACTGTTTAGTAATGGATTAAAATATTTAATAATTGATGAAGATGTAGGTTTATATAAACATAAAGAAAAAAGTTGGTTCTATGAAAATGTTAAATTTGAAGATTGTATATGGATGGGACCTAACATAAGAGATGCTAAATGTTTAAGATTATCAATAAGTAATAATCTAAACAGTAAAATAAGCAATGAATATGGATATATTGTTAAAGAAAATGATTATGAATTAATCAAATTAGTAGGTGAAGCAGATGAAGAATAAAGTTTTAGTAGAACTATATCTACCTTTAATTGATCAAAAACACGATGTATTAGTACCTATTAGTAAGTCCATTGCTTCAATTACAGTGTTATTAACAAAAGCTATAAATGAATTAAGTGAGAATGTATATGAAAAACTAGATGAGACATCACTTTATGATGTGTATGGAAAAATGTATGAAGATCACTTAATAATAAAAGATACCGATATTAAAAACGGTAGTAAAATTATAATGTTTTAAGTCAAGTTTACACAATTACTTGACTTCTTTTTTATGTTTTTGGTATTATTATAATAAGGAGATGATAAAATGAAAATAGTCCAATATGGATGTGGAAAAATGTCAACATACACTATGAAGTTCGCACTAGGTAAAGGATATGAACTAGTAGGTGCGATTGATATAAATGAAGATATTGTTGGTAAAACAGTTAAAGAAGTAACAAATGTTGAAAGTGACATAAAAATAACTAGTGCAGTTAATGCAGAAGAGTTATTAAAATCTGTTAAACCGGATATTTGTATCGTAACAACAATGAGTTTACTAAATGATTTAGAAGAACCATTAATGTTATGTGCGAAATTAGGGGTAAATGCAATTACAATTTGTGAAGAAGCATTTTATCCATTTAATTCCAACCCAGTTTTAACTACTAAAATTGATGAATTAGCAAAACAAAATAATTGTACAATTACAGGAACAGGTTATCAAGATGTATTTTGGGGTAACTTAATAACTACATTAATGGGGGCAACAGGTAATGTTGTTAAAGTTAAAGGTAGTAGCTCTTACAATGTAGAAGATTATGGTATCGCATTAGCAAAAGGACATGGAGCAGGATTAACAAAAGAACAATTTGAAACTGAAATAGCTTCTGTTGATAATATAAGTGATGAAGAAAGAAATAAATTAATAAATAATGGTGAGTTTTTACCTTCATATATGTGGAATGTAAATGGTTGGTTTTGTGATAAACTTAATTTAACAGTAAAATCACAAGTTCAAAAATGTATCCCAACTTTTCATACGGAAGATATTCATTCAACAACTTTAAACATGACAGTTAAAAAAGGTGATTGCACAGGTATGAGAGCTGTTGTTATAACAGAAACTAATGAAGGAATCACTTTTGAAACAGAGTGTGTCGGTAAAGTGTATGCTGAAACTGATTTTGATTCTAATAATTGGACAGTTGAAGGTGAACCAACAACTTCAATTACAGTGGAAAGACCAAATACAGTTGAATTAACTTGTGGGACAGTTGTTAATAGATTAGAAGATGTAATTAATTCTAAACCCGGATTTATTCCAACAGCTAAATTAGGTGAAATTAAATATAAAGTATAGAAATATACTTTTTTCATGAGACAAAATGTATACAAATATGATATAATTAAGTTCTAATATATAAAGTAAGTAAGTAAGTAGGTAGGAGGAAAAAATGAAAGCATTTACTTTAATAGAATTGCTAGCAGTCATAATAATTTTAGCAATTATAACTTTAATAGCCACTCCAATAATTTTAGATGTAATAGATGAGGCAGAAAAATCAGCTGATATGTCACAGGCCAATTTATTGTTAACAGGAGCAGAATATTTATATACGACTTCAATTCTTGATGATAAAGATATGAAAGACTTTAATGGTTCGACAAATCTTTATGGAGAAATCATAACCAATGGTGAAATGCCACCAAATGGTAAAGCCTTTATAACACCTGATGGTAAGATTGCTATTTCTGTTTACATAAATGGACTATGCTATGAAAAGACAGCAGATGAAGAAAAAATGATGGCTCATGAAGTTGAAACACCAGAAGATTGTGCTCCAAAAGTTGAAGAAGTGATCATTCCAGAAGAAAAGTATCTTTGTAATAATGGAAAAATGAGGAATTTGCCAATTAAATTAACTGATGGCTTAATTCCTGTCGAAATAGCCTCTGATGGTGTTGTAACAAAAGCAGATAATGAATGGTATAATTATTGTGAACAAGAATGGGCGAATGCCGTTATGATAAACAATGAAATAGATAGAGATGCCTATAAAAATGCAGCAAGTGGAGAAATAATAGATACTAATAACATAGCAGCTTATTATGTATGGATTCCTAGATATGAGTATCAATTATTTGATACTGATTATGATACTGATTTGGGAGAAGAAAAATTGATTAATATTAGGCTAGTTGATGTAGAAGTCAAAAATGAACTTAAAGAAGAACCAAAGATTGATGATTGGTATACTCATCCTGCATTTTCCATCAATGACGGGAATAATGTTACAGAAATTTCTGGGTTTTGGGTTGGAAAATATGAATTAACAGGTACTATAACAAATCCAACAACGCTTCCTAACATAGCTTCGCTACGAAACAATAATATTTCAAGTTTTTTTACAGCTATATCAAACATGGATGAACTTTATGGACTTACTAATTCAGATAGTCATCTAATAAAAAATAATGAATGGGGAGCAGTAGCGTACTTATCACATTCGAGTTATGGGAAGGGAACGTCTATTAATGAAAATAATACTGCATTTATAACGGGTGCAGGAGATTATATTGCAAATACAAATCAATCAACAACAGGGAATATAAGTGGTGTGTATGATATGGCAGGTGGATCATGGGAATATGCTATGGGTAATATGTCAAATAATAATGGACTTTTTGTTATTGGAAATTCTGGGTTTAGTGTAGTTCCAGACTTGAAATATTATGATAGTTATTCTTATGGCGCTCATTATATGGAACTTCACCGTGGGAAATATGGGCATGCTATATTTGAAACTGCTAATTGGTACAATGATTATGTAGGTATGCCTTTTGGAAACGCACCGTCATATTGGGTGGTTAGAGGCGGATTATATCACCACGGGCAAACAGCAGGTATTTTTAATATTTCTACATATCCCGGACAAAGTGGGAATGATTTTTCAACAAGAACTACTATGTGGGTAAATTAAGTATAGAAATATACTTTTTTAATTTCTTTTACAATAAAATTTAATATTGACTTAGTTATATAACTATATAAAAATCAAAAGGGATAAAAAAACTCTTTTTTTTGTTATATACATGTTATAATATTATAAGGAGATGATAATGTGGAAAAGATTATATTAGTAGATGGTAATAATTTATTATTTAGAAGTTATTTTGCAACAGCTTATACAGGGAATTTTATGAAAAATAGTAAAGGGTTTCCTACTAATGCTTTATTTGGTTTTGTTAATATGATGAATAAAATTATAGCAGAAGAAAAACCAACTCATATTATTGTTGCTTTTGATAAAGGGAAAACATTTAGACATGAAAAGTATGAGTTTTATAAAGATGGGAGAAATGAAACACCTAATGAATTAAAACAACAATTTCCTTATGCTAAAATGATATTAGATGGTTTAGGTATAAAACATTATGAAATAGATAATTATGAGGCAGATGACATATTAGGAACATTTGCTAAATATTGTGATGAAGAAGAGAATTTTATCGGTACAATTATAAGTAGTGATAAGGATTTATTACAATTAATAAGTAAAGATATTGATATTAAGTTATTAAAGCAAAAAGATTCTATAAGATATAATGAAGAGTCATTTAAACAAGAATATGGTATTGATCCAATTAATATAATTGATTTAAAAGCTTTGATGGGAGACCCATCTGATAACATACCAGGAGTTAAAGGAATTGGTGAGAAAACAGCTTTAAAACTTTTACAAGATTATAAAACATTAACTGGTATTTATGAGAATATAGACAGTATTAAAGGTAAATTAAAAGAAAAATTAGAACTAGATAAAGATAATGCTTATATGAGTTATGAAATAGCTACCATTTATAAAGATGTACCACTAGAAATAAATATTAGTGATACTATTTATAAAGGCCCGCAAGATAAACTAGTTGATTTATATGAAGAATTAGAATTTGCTAGTTTTTTGAAAAATGTAAAAAAACCAACTGTTAATATAGCTGTGGAGATAGTTAACGATCCAGAAATTTTAGAAGATAGTGCTTATTTTGTTGAACTTTATGGAACTAATTATCACACTTCAAAAATTATAGGTGTATCAATTTATAATTCTAAGCAATCATTATTTGTTCCATTTGAATCTATTAATAATATTGATTTTTCAAAATTAAAATACACTTATGATTATAAAAAAAATTATGTTTCGTTAAAAAAACAAGGTATCAATATATCTTCATATTTTGATTTAATGATTGCTGCTTATTTACTTGAATATAATGTTAAAGATGACATTGCATATTTGGTTAATAGTTTTGATACAATTGAATACAGTGAAGAATTGTATGGCAAAAGTTTTAATAAAGAAATAGATGTTAAAAAAACAGCTCAATATTCTATAAAAAAGGCTAAATTTATTTTTGATTACAAAAAAGAATTCAAAGAACAGTTAATTGCTTCTAATATGTTTGACTTATTTGAAAATATTGAAATGCCGTTATCCACAGTTTTAGGTGATATGGAACATGATGGAGTTTTAATTGATTCTTCTACTTTAACTAGTATGGGAGAAGAAATAAAAGCAAAAATTGATATTATAAGCAAAGCCATTTTTGAATATGCTGAATGCGAATTCAATATATCCTCAACTCAACAATTAGGAAATATCTTATTTGAGAAATTAGGATTACCAAATGGTAAAAAGACTAAAACTGGATATTCAACTGATATTAGTGTCTTAACTAAACTAAAATCAAAACATCCAATTATTGAACAAATATTGGAATATAGAACTTTATCAAAATTATATAGTACATATATTGAAGGGTTATTAAATTGTGTTGTTGATGATAGAATACACACAATATATACACAAACTTTGACTAGGACAGGGCGGTTATCCTCGATTGAACCTAATCTACAAAATATACCTAGTAGGTTGGAATATGGAAGATTAATAAGAAAAGCATTCATAGCGGATAAAGAAAGTGTTATAATAAGTGCGGATTACTCACAAATAGAACTTAGGATATTAGCTCATATGGCTAATGTTAAATCATTAGTTGATGCATTTAATGAGGGGTTAGATATTCACTCTAAAACAGCGGCAGAAGTGTTTAAAGTTGATTTAAATGATGTAAGCAAAGAACAAAGAAGAGTAGCTAAGGCAGTAAACTTTGGAATAGTATATGGAATATCTGCGTTTGGACTATCAGAAAATCTAGGAATATATCCTAATGAAGCAAAAGACTTTATTGATAAATATTTTAATACTTACCCAGGTGTGAAATTATTTATGGAAAAGTTAATTGAAGATGCTACAAAAAATGGTTATTCTCTAACTTTATTTAATAGAAAAAGAACTATAAATGAATTAAAAAATCCTAATCATATGATTAAACAATCAGGAGAAAGAATCGCATTAAATACACCGATACAGGGAACAGCAGCTGATATAATTAAATTAGCTATGGTCAAATTAAAAGAAAAATTTATTGAAAATAATATTGAATCAAAAATATTAATACAAGTACACGATGAACTTGTATTAAATGTATTGAAAAAAGAACAAGAAATAGTTATAAAATTGTTGAAAAATACGATGGAAGAAGTATATAATTTAATAGTGCCGTTAAAAATAGATGTTGAAATAGGAAAAAATTGGTACGAAGCCAAATAAAAGGAGGTAAAAATGATTGATATAAATTTAATAAGAGAAAATAGAAACTTAGTAAAAGAAAATATAAAGAAAAAATTCCAAGATAAAAAATTAATTTTAGTAGATGAAATTTATAAATTGGATTTACAGTTTAGAGAGTGTAAAGTAAAAGGTGATACTTTACGAGCTTTAAAAAATGAAAAAAGCAAAGAGATAGGAAAGTTAATTAGTTCAGGTGATATTGAAGAAGCTGATAAAATTAAATTAGAAATAAAAAAACATGGTAAAGATATAGATGAACTAACACTAAAAGAAGAACAATTAAGTGTGATAATTAAAGAAAAAATGATGTTGATTCCTAATATTATTCATGATACTGTACCGATTGGAGAAGATGACTCTAAAAATGTTGAAATAAGAAAATATGGTGATCCTATTGTTCCAACTTATGAAATACCATATCACGCTGATATTTTAGAAAAAATAAATGGACTAGATAAAAAATCATCTGGAAGAACTTCTGGAAATGGATTTTACTATTTGATGGGTGATGTTGCAAGATTACATTCTGCAATGTTATCATATGCAAGAGATTTTATGATTGATAAAGGATTTACTTATTGTGTCCCACCTTTTATGATTAGAAGTGATGTAGTTACAGGTGTAATGAGTTTTGAAGAAATGGATGCAATGATGTATAAAATAGAAAATGAAGATTTATATTTAATTGGTACATCTGAACATTCAATGATTGGTAAATATAAAGATCAAATAGTGGATACTTTACCAATCTCATTAACTTCTTATTCTCCTTGTTTTAGAAAAGAAGTTGGTGCACATGGTATAGAAGAAAGAGGAATATATCGAGTTCATCAATTTGAAAAACAAGAAATGGTAGTTTTATGTGAAGAAAGTGAAGCTTTTGATTGGTACAATAAATTATGGAGTCATACAGTAGAATTTTTTAGAAGCTTAGATATTCCTGTTAGAACTCTTGAATGTTGTTCAGGGGATTTAGCGGATTTAAAAGTTAAATCAGTTGATGTTGAAGCATGGAGTCCAAGACAACAAAAATACTTTGAAGTAGGTTCTTGTTCTACTTTGGGAGATGCTCAAGCTAGAAGATTAAATATTCGTTATAAAACAGAAGAGGGAAATAAATATGTTTCAACTTTAAATAATACAGTTATCGCATCTCCAAGAGGATTAGTTGCTTTTATAGAAAATAATTATAACGAAGACGGAACAATAAGTATTCCAGAGGCATTACGCCCATATATGGGAGGAAAAGAAAAAATATGAAAATAGGGGTTTTTGATTCAGGCGTAGGTGGTTTAACGGTTTTAAAAGAAGTAATCAAAAAATATCCTAATAATAAATATTACTATTATGGCGATAATACTAATATGCCATATGGAAATAAATCAATTGAAGAATTAAAATTATATTCAACAACAATAATAGAATTTTTATTAACAAAAGATGTAGATATTATTATTATTGCTTGTGGGACTGTAAGTAGTAATTTAAAAGATTATTTGAAAAATAAATATAGTATTCCCATTTATGACATTATTTCGCCAACATTAGAGTACTTAAAACAATTAGATAAAGTTGGTGTGATAGCTACTGAAAGGACTGTGAAAAGTGGTGTATTCGATAATTATCAAGTAGTAGCTTGTCCTAAATTAGTTGATAATATAGAAAATAATAAAGATGTTAATGAGTTGTTAAAAAAATATTTAAAATTTACAGATATAAATTATTTGGTTTTAGGTTGTACTCATTATCCTATAATAGAATCTGATATAAAAAATATTTTCAATGTGACTATGATAAACATGGGAGAAATATTAACCTCACAGTTAGAAGTAACTAATGAAATAGATGGAAGTATTTGGTTGTATTTTGGTGTAGTTAATCATAAATTGATTACAAATATTGATAAAATTATAACTAAATATAATTTGGAGGAATTATGCCTGAATTACCAGAAGTAGAAACAGTTAAAGAAACATTAAAAAAAAACATACTTAAAAATAAAATAATTGATGTCGAAGTAAAATATAATTTACTTGAAAATATTGAAATTGAAGATTTTATTAATAAAATTAAAAATCAAACAATTAACGATATTAAAAGAAGAGGGAAATGGTTAATATTTGAATTAGATAATTACTATTTACTATCCCACTTGCGTATGGAAGGTAAGTTTAATATTAAAGAGGATAACAGTTTAACTAAGCACGAACATATATGTTTTAAATTAGATAATCAGTTTTTAACATATCAAGATACTAGAAAATTTGGTAGGATGTATTTACAAAATAAAGAAACTGCTTTTTTAGAAAAACCTTTAAAAGATTTAGGGTTAGAGCCTTGGGATTCTAAATTAACGGTTTCTTATTTAAAAGAAAAATTAAAAAATAAAAAACTACCTATTAAAACATTGTTATTAGATCAATCTATTATTGTTGGGATAGGGAATATTTATGATAATGAAATTTTATTTTTAAGTAAGATAAATCCTTATAAAAAAATATCAGAACTAACTGATATTGATTTACAAAATATTATAGATAATACAAGGATAGTTTTAGATAACGCAATTAAATTAGGTGGTACGACTGTAAAATCTTTTTCCTCTGGTGGGGTTCATGGATTATTTCAAAATGAATTAATGGTTCATTCTAAAAAAGTATGTCCAACTTGTAATAACAAACTTATCAAAGAAAGTATAGGCGGTCGTGGAACTTATTATTGTAATAATTGTCAAAAGTTGAATTAAATTTAACTTTTTTTATTTTAATAATAAATTTAGTAGTTGTTCATAACTATAACCTTTATCCATTATTAATTTAGGAAACATACTTATATTTGTAAAACCAGGTAATGTATTAATTTCATTAAAATATATTTTGTTTTTATAATAGAAAAAATCTATTCTAGCATAATCTTTTAAGTTAAATTCATTAAAAATAATTTTAGAATATTCGTATATTTGATTTTTAATTTTTAAAGGAATATCAGGATTAATAATGGTCTTAGAATCACTTTCATATTTTGCTTCATAATCATAAAATTTATTAGATGAAATAATTTCTCCTATGTTCATTATAAAATCAGTTTTTTTAATTACTGCACATTCTAATTCTCTACAATTAACAAATTTTTCTACGATAACTTTATTATCATATTTAGAAGTTTTTTCGTATTGAGTTTTATATTCGTTTTTAGTAGTTGCTATATTAATACCTATTGATGATCCTCCATTAGCGGGTTTTATTATGACAGGAAATTTAATATCTAATTTAGTAGGATTAACTTGATAATCAAGTTGAGGAATATTTAAAGATTTAATTATTTGTTTAGTTCGTTCTTTATCCATACATATATAACTCTCTATTTTAGTTCCAACATAAGGTATATTAAATAAGTTAAGGAATCCTTGTAAATTACCATCCTCACCATAACTACCATGAGTTATAGGAAAAACTTTATCATATGTTTTTAAAAAATCAATTATATTTTTTATGGGGTTATTGTTATATAGCCAGATGTTTTCTTTTGTTATGTAAACTGAATCACAATTTATATGTTTTAATATGGATTTAGCTGATAAGATAGAAATATTGTGTTCAGTTGATTGGCCACCGTATATTAATAAAATTTTCATAAATCACCTATATAATTTTATGTTTGCAAAAAAAATATATACAGTAGAATTTATTTAATAAATATGATATTATTATTTATGATACTAAATGTATCTTGAATGGTGGTGAGTTATGAATTTGATTATCTCTGTAATTAGTATAATAATAGCCTATAATTTAATTATTTATGCCAGAAATAATGGTAAAGCTAGTATGATTTCATTCTTGTTTGGTATGTTATCATTTGCCGGGTATTTAATAGTGAATGGTTTTGACACAATATTATATTGTTTGATAGCTGCAATTATTGTTTTTATGATTACATCAATAGCTTTTAAAATAGTAGACAAAATGACTTTTCTAAATAATTTTTTCTATTTCATTTTGTTTAACATTTTTATAAGTATTATGGGATTTGGCGTAGTTGCCTTAATATACTTTATATTTTTACAATAAAAAAAGTTCTAAACACGAACTTCTTTTTTTACATCCATAATGATTGGTAATATTGTAGGATTTCTTCCTGTTTTTTCAGTAATATATCCTGATAAAGTAGAAATGATAGTTGATCTAAATTCTTGTGTTGTTAATTGTTTATTAGTAATAGTTTTTTCAACCAACTTTTCAAGTTGTTTTAATAATTCTAAATTATCATTAACAGTAATAAAACCTCTGGCTGTAATTAATGGGGTATTTAATAGTTTGTTATTATTAGTTATAACACTTACAATAACAATTCCATCTTGACTCATTATTTTACGTTCTTTCATAACGATGTTGTCAATATCGCCAATTCTATTACCATCAACATATATATTACTAGCATGCACTGATTTTCCTTGTGTGATTTCACCTTTATTTAATTCAAGTACTTCACCATTACCTAAGATAAAACAGTTTTCTTTTGAAATGTCACAACTAATTGCTAAATCAGCATGTGATTTAATCATTCTATGTTCTCCATGAACTGGCATAAAATATTTAGGGTTAATTAATCTTAGCATTAATTTTAACTCTTCTTTTGATGCGTGTCCTGATGTATGAACATCTGATAAT
>CAYJPP010000020.1:0-21074 GCA_964372175.1 uncultured Muribaculaceae bacterium | reverse complement strand
AAAAAAGATAAATAAGTGAAAATTTTATCTTTTTTATTTGTTTTAAATTAGAATATGATATACTAGTGTAGAGGTGTATTATGGAAAGTATATACGAGACATTTATTAGAAATTTAAAGTATAATGAAACGATTGTAATAGCAGTATCTGGCGGAATAGACTCTATGGCTTTACTACATCTTTTCGCGCGAGCAAAAAAAGTACTAGAATTAAAAATAATAGTCGCACATGTGAACCACAATGTACGCGAAGAAAGTAAACAAGAACTAGAATTTGTTAAGTCACATTGTTTGAAAAACGGTTTTTTATTTGAATCGCTAATTATTGAAAACTATGGAGATGATAACTTTCACAACGAAGCCAGAACTATACGTTATGATTTTTTTGAAAAAGTTATTATGAAATATAATTCAAAGTATTTATTTACAGCTCATCACGCAGATGATTTGATGGAAACTATATTAATGAGAATTGTAAGAGGCTCTACTTTAAAAGGTTATGGCGGATTTCAAAGACAAATTAAAATGAAAAACTACAATTTAATAAGACCTTTAATATATGTAAGTAAAGAAGAAATCACAAAATATGTAGCAAGAAAAAAAATAAAATATGTACAAGATATATCTAATTTTAGTGATAAGTACACACGCAATAGATTTAGGCAAAATATAATTCCCGGTATATTAAAGGAAGACCCAAATGTATATAGTAAATTTAATAAATTTAGTGAGTTGTTATTTGAATGTAATGAATATGTGGAAAAGCAATTACAAGAAATAATAAGAGAAGTATATCCTGCTAATATATTAAATTTGAGTTTATTTTTTAAAAAGGATTCATTTATTCGAAAAAAAATATTATATTATATAATGGAAGATAAATATCAAGATGACCTTATGCTGATAACGGATAAACATGTTAATCTAGTTTTTGAATTAATTAATTCTAATAAAACAACAGGCACGGTTCATTTACCCAATAATATAAAAGTTGAAAAGGCATATGGGAACTTATATTTTAAAGACGATATTGAAGATATCGAATATGAGATTGAATTGGATAAGTATGTAACTCTTCCAAATGGAAAAATAATTGAGAAAATAAAGCAAACTAAAAATGATGGAAATGAAATTTGTCGTTTAAGTAGCGGCGACATTAAACTGCCTTTATATGTTAGAAATAAAAAAAACGGAGACAAAATGACTATTAAAGGAATGTTAGGCAAGAAAAAAGTATCAGACATATTTATAAATAGTAAAATAAAATTATCTGAAAGAAACAATTTTCCAGTAGTTTGTGATGCTGAGGATAATATTGTTTGGTTACCAGGTGTGAAAAAATCAAAATTTTGTAAAGAAAACAAAGAAAAGTGTGATATAATACTAAGGTATTATTAAAGGAGGAAAAAATGAACAAAAAAGATGTAAAAAAAGGTATATTACCTTACCTTTTATTATTTGTGTTGTTTTTGGGAATATTGTACTTTTTTAACTTAGCAAATAGACAAGTTAATGAAATTACATACTCAGATTTTACAACAAGTATTGAAGAAAGTAAGGTTAAAGAAGTAAGTATTATGCCTAAAAATAGTGCTGGTGTATACGAAATAACTGGTAAAATGGAAGGATATGCAGAAAACGAAACTTTTCATTTAACTTTACCACTTTCCAATGAAGTAGTTGCTCAATTATTAAATAATGAACAAACCTTCGAACTGACTACGATACCAGACCCATCTTCTAATGGGGCATTAATATTTTTAATAAATGTCTTACCTACTCTATTGATTATAGGTGTCGGATTTTACTTTATAACTAGACAAATGGGATCTGCTAACAAATCAATGGACTTTGGGAAAAGTAGAGCTAGATTAAACCAAGATAATAACAAAATTAATTTTAGTAATGTGGCTGGTTTAGAAGAAGAAAAAGAAGAAGTTTCGGAATTAATAGATTTTTTGAAAAATCCTAAAAAATTCCAAAAATTAGGTGCAAGAATACCAAAAGGTGTGTTGTTAGTAGGCCCACCAGGTACTGGTAAAACATTACTAGCAAAAGCGGTAGCTGGTGAAGCCAATGTTCCGTTTTACTATATTTCAGGTTCAGAATTTGTTGAACTATTTGTAGGTGTCGGAGCTTCAAGGGTAAGAGATATGTTCAAGGAAGCTAAAAGAACTGCTCCATGTTTAATATTTATTGATGAAATTGATGCAGTAGGTAGACAAAGAGGTGCCGGTTTAGGTGGCGGACACGATGAGAGAGAACAAACATTAAATCAGTTATTAACTGAAATGGATGGATTTGGAGCTAATGAAGGAATTATTATAATTGCAGCTACAAATAGACCAGATGTACTAGATCCTGCCCTACTTCGCCCAGGGAGATTTGATCGACAAGTTCAAGTCAATTTACCGGATGTTAAAGGTAGAGAAGAAATATTAGGAGTTCACGCAAAAGGAAAAACATTAGCCAAAGGTGTAACTTTAAAAAATATCGCTTCAAGAACAGTCGGATTTTCAGGAGCTGATTTAGAAAATTTATTAAATGAAGCAGCTCTATTAGCTGTTAGAAGAAATAGAAATAGTATATCAATGAATGAAATAGACGAAGCTCATGACAGAGTTTTAATGGGGCCAGCTAAAAAATCAAGAAAATACACTGAATATGATAAAAAATTAGTAGCTTATCATGAAGCAGGCCATGCAGTTTTAGGTATAAAATTAGATGGGGCTAATGATGTTCAAAAAATCACTATTATTCCACGTGGATATGCAGGTGGATATACAATGATGCTTCCAAAAGAAGAAAGATTTACAGCTACTAAAAAAGAGCTGACTGAAAGAATTATAGGATTATTAGGTGGGCGTGTAGCAGAGGAAATTATATTTGATGAAGTTACAACCGGCGCTCATAATGATTTTGAGCAAGCAACAAAAATAGCTCGTGCAATGGTAACAGAATATGGTATGAGTCCACTAGGACCAATGCAATTAGAACAAAATGAAGGAAGCGTTTTCTTAGGAAGAGATTATAATAAAACAAGAAATTTCTCTTCACAAGTAGCTTTTGAAATAGATCAAGAAATGCGTAAAATAATTGATGTTTGTCATACTGAAGCAACAACAATAATTAAGAAAAACAAAAAACTATTAGACTTAATAGCAGATACTTTAATTGAAAAAGAAACATTAACAAAAGAAGAAATTGACTATTTAGTTGAACATGGTAAATTACCAGAAATAGAAGAATAAATTTTTATTAAGAACTATTAAAGTAAGAAATTTTTTATGGCGGAAATTTCCAAAGAACATTTAGTTAGTGCAAGAAATATCGGTGCTGATATCGTTATTATGGATAGAAATATTATTGATACATCTATTTTAATTGCAGCAGAATCTATGGAATCTTTTCAAAAAAATTATTAAAAAGGTAGAATTTAAAATTATTCAATGAAAAAGCAAGTGGAAATTAATCCCTTGTTTTTTTATTACAAAAAAATAAGAGTATTAAACTCTTATCTATTGTAGTACTCAACTATTAACGCTTCATTAATATCAGCATTTAATTCATTTCTTTCTGGATATCTTACATAAGTTCCAGTCATTTTACTTTCATCAAATGTAACAAATTCTACTCTGTTTAATAAAGCTTCTAATGATGCTTTAACAACAGTCATATTTTTATCTGATTCTTTAACAGCGATTACATCCCCTGGTTTACAAGTGTATGAAGGGATATCTACTTTATTTCCGTTAACTGTGATATGTCCATGATTTACTAATTGTCTAGAACCTCTACGTGTAGTAGAGAAACCTAATCTGTAAACTAAGTTATCTAAACGACTTTCTAATAATTTAAAGAAATTGTCGCCATGAACACCTTTCATTTTACCGGCTTTTTCAAAAATTGTTTTGAATTGTTTTTCATTCACGCCATACATAAATCTAACTTTTTGTTTTTCTTGTAATTGAATCCCGTAGTTAGATAATTTTTTAGCTCTTTTCCCACCGTGTTGTCCTGGTGGAGTTGGTCTTTTAGCTAAGTCTTTACCGTTTTCTAAAACAGAAAATGATAAACGACGTGATTTACGATTAATTGGTCCAGTATATCTTGCCATAAATTCACTCCTTTCTGGTATAAGCTACCTAAGGTTAAACTGTCAAATTTGCAGGGTGTTTAAATTAAATGTAGAAAAATAAGCAGCTGTAATTCCACAACCTCTATAAGTAATAAACACTTTACAAAATTCAGCCTAATGCTGCTTAGATGCACATGTATTATAATATTAAAACCCTATAAATGTCAATAGAAAATTGTAAACCTAAATATATTTTTATCAATATGTCGAAATTTATCAAAAAATATGATACAATTATACTGGGTGAGAATATATGAATATAATATTTACAATTATTGTAATATGTGTAGCAGCCATAATAAGTATACTAATAGTGTTGAATTTAATTCAATATGTTAAAAATAAACAATATAAAAAAATCTTAGATAATATTGAGATTGAAAAAAATGTTATTGATAGCGCTCCTATAATGTCTGAAATTTCTAAAATAAGATCGTTTTTAAAAAATGATAAATTAGATCCAAGTTTAGAAATGTGGGAAGAACGATTTAAGAACATTAGAAATGATAATATTCCTAAGATTACAGATATGCTATTAGAAGCAGAGTACTCGTTAAAACAAGCTGATTATAAATCAATAATATATAAAATAGCAAAATTAGAAATGGAAATATACAGAGCTAAAACTTTTTCTAATGTGCTATTAAATGAAATAAAAGAAATAGCATCTAGTGAAGAGAAAAATAGATTTATTGTTACAGGTTTTAAAGTGAAATACAGAGAATTATATGATAAATATATGGAAAATATTAATCAGTATGGTAACATTGTGGAATCAATTAATCTACAGTTTGAGAATATTGCTAAACGATTTGAAGTATTCGAACTACATATGACTAATAATGATTATCAAGAAGTAACAAATATAATTAAATCAATAGATGAAATGCTAAAACATATGGAAATTGTTATTGAAGAAGTGCCTTCAATTGTTTTGATTTCCCAAAGTATATTGCCTAAGAAAATAGAAGAAATAAATAAAATGTATTCTAATATGAAACGTGCTGGATATCCACTAGATTTCTTAAATGTTGATTATAACATTGATGAAGCAAATAAGAAGTTAACCGATATTAATGAACGAGCTAAAATACTTAATTTAGAAGATAGTTTATTTGAACTAAAAATTTTAATGGAATATTTTGAAACACTATTTTTAGATTTTGAAAATGAATCAAAAGATAGAAGAACTTATGAAGACTCAAACCATATATTTAAGAAAAAAATGGATAAATTAACTTTGGTAATTAACGATATTTTTAGACAAATAGATTCGATAAAGTCGGAATATAACTTATCAAAAGATGATATAAAATTATTACAAGAAATTAAAAATGAAATTGATACTTTAAATAAAGATTATGAAATTTTATTAGCGCATACTGGTAATAATTCATTCCCTTTTTCGAAATTAATAAAAGAAATCGAAAACTTTACTATCAAACTAGGATTTATTGAAGAAAAAATGGAAAGTTCATTAGATGTACTAGATAATATGAAGGAAGATGAATTAAGAGCTCGTGAACAACTAGAAGAAATAAAAACAATACTAAAAGAATCAAAAGTCAAAATGAGGAACTACAACTTCCCTATTATTCCTAAATTTTATTATACAGAATTAAATGAAGCAGCAGAAGCAATAAAAGAGATAGTAATAGAATTAGACAAAAAGCCAATATCTATAAATACACTAAATACAAGAGTTGATACAGCAAGAGATTTAGTATTAAAACTATTTAGCCGTACTAATGATATGCTAAAAACCGCTAAATGTGCTGAATTTGCTATTGTTTATGGGAATAGATATAGAAGCAGTAGTGATGAAATTGATAAGTATTTATTGCAATCAGAAGACTTGTTCTTTGAAGGGAATTATAAAAAGTCATTTGAATTATCAGTTGAAGCATTGAATAAAATAGAACCTGAAATATATAAAAATATTTTAGCAAGATGTGAAAAATAAGTTAGAAGTAACTTGTTTTTTTATAAAATAATGATATACTTATATTAGGAGATGAGATATGAAAGCATTTACATTAGTTGAGCTAATAGCGATAATAATTATATTAGGTATTATTGCTATTATTGCAATCCCGTCAATAGGGAGTATGTTTGAAAAACAAAAAGAACAAGAGTACCAAAAGTTTTTAAATAACCTATATATAATAGCAGAAAGTTATATAGTTGTTAATGATGAAAAACATGCTAATTTAGAAAATGGTGTTGAAGTCACTATTGAAGAAATAAAGAATGAAGGATTCATTAATCAAGTTATTATAAACCCTAAAACAGAACAAGAAATATTATTAACTGATACAATATTAATAACTAAAACTGATGGAATATACAGTTTTGAATACAAAGGAGAATAAGATGAAAACTATTGAAGATATTGAAATAAAAGGAAAAAAGGTAATTATAAGAGTTGATTTTAATGTCCCACTTAAAGATGGTGAAATTAAAGATAATACTAGAATAGTAGAAAGTTTACCAACAATTAAACACGCCATTAAAGAAGGCGCTCAGGTTATATTAATGAGTCATTTAGGGAGGGTGAAAACAGAAGAAGATTTAAGTAAAAGTTTAGAACCAGTAGCCAAAGAACTTTCAAAATTATTGAAACAAGAAGTTACATTTATAAATGAAACAAGAGGAAAAAAACTAGAAAAAGCTGTTTCAAATTTATCAAATGGTGAAGTAGTATTAATGGAAAACACTAGATTTGAAGATTTAGAAGGGAAAAAAGAAAGTAAAAATGATGAGGCATTAGGTGCGTATTGGTCGTCATTAGGGGAAGTATTTATAAATGATGCTTTTGGAACTGCTCATAGAGAACACGCATCAAATGTTGGAATTGCTTCTAATCTTGAAAGTGGAATTGGATTCTTAATTGAAAAAGAATTAACGAACTTAAAAAAACTGCAAGAACCAGATAGACCATTTACAATTATATTAGGTGGTGCGAAAATTAATGATAAAATAAGCTTAATTGAATCGTTAGTAGAAAAAGCAGATTATATCTTAGTTGGTGGTGGGATGGCCTTTACCTTCTTAAAAGCGCTAGGTTTTGAAATTGGGAAATCTATTTTAGATGAAGAAAGCATAAATTTTTGTAAAAAAATATTAGCAGAAAATAAATCTAAAATTATCCTCCCTATTGATGTTATAACAGAAGATAAGACTGTATTTGTAAACGAAATGGGTAAAGAAGATATAGGTTATGATATAGGGCCTAATACAGTTAAATTATTTAGTCAATATTTAAAAAATAGTAAAACTGTTTTTTGGAATGGACCTATGGGATTATTTGAAAACGGTTATAGCGTCGGAACTACTGGTTTGTGTGAAACATTAAAAAATCTAGATGCCTTTATAGTTTGCGGTGGTGGTGATACTGCTAATGCAGTTAAGATTTTTAAATTTGAGAAAATATTTAGCCATATATCAACTGGTGGTGGAGCTAGTTTAGAATATTTAGAAGGTAAAATTTTACCAGGAATTGAGGTAATAGATGAAAATTTATGCAAATCTGAAAATGAACATGGATGTCGATGATATAGAAGTATATATACAAAGTATTACAAAAGAAGCTATAATTATTCCGAGTCATATTTATATTGAAAGGTTTAAGAGTTTCACACTTGGGAGCCAAGATGTATCACCTTTTAAAAAAGGATCATACACTGGTGATATAAGTGCAGAACAATTAAAAAAAGCAAATGTAAAATATTGTATTCTCGGTCATAGTGAACGAAGAAAATATTATAATGAAAGCAATGAATTATTGAAAGAGAAACTACACAGGTTATCTGAAAATGGTATAACTCCAATTTTGTGTGTCGGTGAGAATGAAAATGAAAATTTAGAAAAAGTAATTGCTAAACAATTAGAAATCATAAGTAATGATAATCTTATTGTTGCTTATGAGCCTGTTTGGGCAATCGGAACAGGTAAAATACCATCTAATGAACAAATAGAAAAAACGGTTAATTATATTAAAAGTATAGTCAACTGCGACGTTTTATACGGTGGAAGTGTTGATATTGATAATATTGATATGTTAAAAAAAGTTTCAAACATCTCGGGTTTTTTAGTTGGAAAAGCCTCTTGTGATTATAAAAAACTTAATGCAATGGTTGATTCAATTCGACAAAATTAGACAATAGTTGCTATATGAAAAAAACGTAATTTGATATATAATGGTAATACAGCAGTAAATAATATATGAAGGAGATAATATGAACGAAATTAAAGTCTTAATGATAGATGATAATGTGAAGTTGATTGGTGCTGTAAAAGAATATTTTAAAAACAAGGAAATCTCAATAGTTTTAGAGGCGTATGACGGAAAAGAAGGTTATGAGTTAATCGAAAGTAAACAAAATGAATATGATGTTATACTATTAGATTTAATTATGCCAAATAAAGATGGGTTATATGTTTTAGAACAAATGCAAAAAAACAAAATAAATAAAAAAGTTATTGTTGTGACTAGTTATAATGCTAGCGAAGTAATAAGAGAAGTTGCAGAATTTGGTGTTGACTATTTTATTCTAAAACCGTTTGATTTAATAGACGTGGAAAAAAGGATCCTAGATGTATGTAATAAAAAGATACCTGCTAGTAATATTAATTTTTATAATAGTAACTTACAAACTGCTATTAGTAAATTATTACACGACTTAGGTGTTCCGTCACATATAAAAGGTTATCAGTTTATAAGAGAAGCAGTCGTTTTAATGTTTGAAAACCCTGAAATGATTGGCGGAATAACCAAAGAATTATACCCTGAATTAGCTAATAAATATGATACAACTGTTTCAAGGGTAGAACGAGCTATAAGACATGCGATAGAAGTTAGTTGGAATAGAGGCGACATTGATTTAATGGAGAACATTTTTGGCCACAGTGTCGATATTGATAAAGCTAAACCAACCAATTCTGAGTTTATTGTTACATTAGCGGATAAGTTAAGACTGGATTTCCACAAAGTTGGAGTTTGAAAAAAAAACAAAATTATGATATATTAAAACTAGGAAGTGAAACATGATAAAAAAAATTTTAAATTTTATCTTTTGTTTAAATCTGGTCTTAGTTTTTTTTGTTATGTTTTTTTTAAGCGAAAATAAACAATTAATATCACATACCAGTCTTGCTTATTATATTGAAGAAGGAGATATTCTTAATGTAAAAGCGAGTTATATTTTAAACACTTATGAAGAAATACCTCTTGTAGAAAAATTAGGTAACACAGCTACATCTATCGGGATTCCAGAGGAAGTAATAACTGATATATTAGATAGTGAAGAATTAAAGCAAGTATTGGGATATTTTTTTAGTCAAAGTTTAAATAAATATTATGAAGATGTTAATTTGCCAGATGAAGCATTAGATTTGATGATAGAAAGCGCTTTAAAATCAAGTGAAAATCATTTAAGTGTTACTATGAGTGATGGTGAGTTGACGGCTAAGGTGAACGATTTTTACTATGAAATTAAGGGGTTGATGCTTGAACAAATTGATATAATTGGTAACTCCAAAATTTTACAATACTGGCAGTTGTCTCTTAATTATGATTTTAGCTATATGTATTTTTTAATACTTATTAATTTAATAGTATTAGCGGTAGTTAATAAAGGTGTAGTAAAAGTATTAAAATACTTAGGAATTACATTAATTATATGTGGAGTTATATATGTCTTGCTAAGTTCATTAAGCCCGATATTAAAACAATTTTTATTAAATGAACTTCAAGGAACACAAGCCCTACTATCTCCTTTGATAACCAATTTACTAACGTCTTGGTTTTTAGCAGGAGTAACTATTTCTTTTATTGGAGTTTTTATTTTAATAGTTTACAACGTTATATATAGATTAAGTGCTAAGTTATAGGGTTTTCGAAAGCGCCTAGTTCAGTATCTTCTTGTATTGCTTCAATAACAATCCTTAAGATAATTAAACCAGCAATTAAATTCAGAACTGATGCAACGATTTGCTTTTCAAATATACTCGTTTCTATATTTTTAAGTTTAGCTATTTCTAAATCCTTAATTGCTAAATATAATAAAAATAACAAAACCCCTACTCCTATGATTCTATTTAATATATTTAGGTTTTGATCAAACTTTAGTGTTGTGCTTGTTGGCATTTTCTGTAATCTTTGTTGTTCGTTATAAGTTAAGTATATTGAAATTAAAACAGTCAAAATAAATATAACAGAAGCTATATTTTCTTTTTTTAATGTATCTAATTCTAACTTAACTGCTAGCTCTTCATTCATGTTTAATTATATTTGTAAAATTCCATTTCAATTACATATAATTAACAGGTGGATTATGAAAAGATATTTAATATTCTTATTGTTAGTAGTTGGATGTTCTACAAATCCAAAAACGTATACTTATATAGAAAATTCTAATGACTATAAAATAAGTATTAACTACCCTATTACTGCTGATGAAGAATTGAATGAAAGCATAAAACTATTTAGTGAACAAATATATAACGAATTCATAAAAATTGAGTCTGGTTTTTACGAAAACGAACTTAATATAAGTTATGATTGCAATGAGAAAGAAGTAAAGTTGAATATTTACGAAGTTATAAAAAATCAAACACAAGAATACTTTGAAGTGTTTACTAGTGAAAAAACAACTGGTTGTAAAAAACAAGTAGTAACTGACTTTAACTATCCTGATAGTTTTGAAATAACTAGTGAAAAGTTGCTTGCATTAACTTTTGATGATGGGCCAAGTGAGTACACACTTAAAATAGTTGAGTTGCTAAAAGAATATGATAGTTATGCTACTTTTTTTGTAGTTGGTAACAAAGTAAAACAATATGATGAAACAATAGTGAAAATGCTAGAATATGGGCACGAAATTGGAAATCATTCATATGATCATAAATGGCTAACCAGATTAAATTTACCGCAACTAAATGAACAATTAAATAAGGTAAATGATTTGTTTTTAAATTGCTATAGCTACGAAATAAAATATCTAAGACCAACATATGGGTCAGTTAATAATTTTTTGCGTAAAAACACAGAATTAGAAATAGTTAAATGGACTATTGATAGTGATGATTGGAAAGTAAGAGATTCCGGCGTGATAGCTAAAAGAGTTTATGAGAATATTGAAAATTATGATATAATTTTATTCCACGATATTTATGAGCGAACATATCTAGCGCTTGAGGTTTTAATTCCCCAATTAATTGCAGATGGATATCAATTAGTTACACTAAGTCAACTTAAAAGTACGCAACAGCTAGATTAATGATATAATAGAAATGGTGATTTTATGAATGTATATGATTTTGATGATACAATATATAATGGGGAGAGTATAGTCGATTTTTTTGTTTTTTGCTTAAAAAAGGATTATAGATTAATTGCTTATGTTCCGACTGCTATATATTTATTAAAAAAATATAAAAAAAATCAATTGGATATTAAAGAACTCGAAGCATATATCGAACGATTTATCAATCAAGCAATTGATATAGAAAAATATGAACAATATATCGAAGAATTTTGGAAATGTAATAGTAAGAAATTAAAGCCCCAATTTATGGAGCAAATAGAAGAAAATGACATTATAATAACAGGGTGTCCAAGTTTTTTATTCGATGCGATTAAAAACAAAATTAATACTGAACATATAATTTGTTCAGATTTTGATATGAAAAAAAAGAAATTAAATTTCATATGTCTTGGACAAAACAAAGTTGAAATATTAAAAAAACGTTACCCCAAAGCAAAGATAAATAAATTTTATACTGATTCATTAATGGATAAACCTTTAATGGAACTAGCTAATGAAGTTTTCTTGGTAAATAAAAATAAAGTTACTAAAATAAAATGACTTGCTTTATTTTAATTAATTGTTTATAATTAGTGCAGGTGATTTAATGGAAAGATTACAAAAAGTAATAGCGAATAGTGGTTATTGTTCTAGAAGAAAGGCCGAAGAGTTAATTATTCAAGGCAAAGTAAAGGTTAATAATAGTGTAGTAAAAGAGTTAGGACTGAAAATATCAGGTAATGATCAAGTAATGATCGAAGGTAATGTATTAACAAAAGAAGATAAAGAATATATCTTATTAAACAAACCAAGAGAAATTGTAACAACAACAAACGATGATAAAAACAGAAAAACTGTATTAGATTTGATACAAACAAATAAAAGATTATATCCGGTTGGAAGACTAGATTATGATACAACAGGTCTAATTATAATTACAAATGATGGAGAACTTACTAATATCCTAACACACCCTAAAAGCAATATTGATAAAGTGTATGTAGCAAAATTAGAGGGATTAGTAAGAAAAGAGCAATTAAGAAAACTTGAACGTGGTATTTATATTGATGGATTCAAAACCGCACCTTGTAAAGCAAGGATAAAAAAAATAGATAAAAAAAACAACAAAAGTGTTGTTGAAATAATTATTCACGAAGGTAAAAATCATCAAGTTAAAAATATGTTTAAAGAAATAGGATTTGAAGTCTTGAAACTAAAAAGAGAACAAATTGCTTTCTTAACTCTTGAAAATTTAAAACCGGGTGAATCTAGACATTTAAATGTTAAAGAAGTAAAAAAGTTATATAGTTTAAAATAAAAATATGCATGTGCATATTTTAATTTTCAATAATTATTGCTCCTGTTGGACAACATTCAATAGCTTCATTAATGAGTTCAGAATCTTTTTCGGTAACTTCTCTTGCTATGATAGCAACGTCTTCAATATTAAATATATCAGCTGATATATGCCGACACATCCCGCAACCAATACAGTTTTCTTCTACAATTTTTACGTTCATAAAAACCTCCTAAATGTAATTATAGAAGAATATATATTAAAAATCAATACAAAATGAAAAAAACATTGAAAATTACATAAAAAAAATGTATAATTAATAATGTTAAAAAGGAGGAATTACCTTGATAGAGAGATTAAATGCAATAGAATCAAAATATAATGAGTTAACGGAAGAGTTAATAAAGCCAGAAACAATAGCTGATATAAAAAAAACAATGTCCTTAGCTAAGGAGCAAGCTTCGTTAAAAGAGTGTTTTGATAAATACCAGGAATATAAAGTTTTATTAGCTGATATTGATGCAGCAAAAGAAATGACAAAAGATCCAGAAATGGCTGAATTTGCAAGAGAAGAATTAGTAGAACTAGAAGAAAATAAAATAACAATAGATGCTGAGTTGGAAATCTTATTACTGCCAAAAGATCCTAATGATGGCAAAGATATTATATTAGAAATAAGAGGCGCAGCCGGTGGGGATGAAGCTAATATTTTTGCAGGTGATTTATTTGATATGTATAAAAAACTTTGCGAAAGACAAGGTTGGAAGTTAGAAATAATGGATGAAGAAAAATCAGAAGCTGGCGGATTTACACTTATTAGTGCGGTAATAAGAGGCGAAAACGTGTATTCTAAGATGAAATACGAATCGGGCGCACATCGTGTTCAAAGAGTACCGTCTACCGAAACACAAGGAAGAGTGCATACATCAACTGCCACTGTTTTAGTTATGCCAGAGGTGGAAGAAGTAGACGCTGAGTTAGATATGAGTGAAGTAAGAGTTGACGTTACAAGAAGTAGTGGTTGTGGTGGTCAAGGTGTTAATACAACTGATTCAGCAGTTAGATTAACTCATATCCCTACTGGATTAGTAGTTTATTCACAATCTGAAAGAAGTCAAATAAAGAACAAAGATAAAGCAATAAAAATATTACAAGCAAGATTATATGACTTAAAATTACAAGAACAAGAAAAAGAAATGGGAACAGAACGAAGAAACAAAATAGGGACAGGAGATCGTTCTGAGAAAATAAGAACATACAACTACCCTCAAAACAGAGTTACTGACCATCGAATAGGCTTTACTTTAAATATATTAGATCGTGTGATGCAAGGTGATATTGATAAGGTGATTGAAGCTTTAATAACAGAAGATCAAAATCGTAAATTACGAGGAGAATAATGTCGGTTGAATATCTAAAAAAATATGTTCCAAAAGAAAAACTAGATGAAGCTATACATAAATTTGAACAAGGGATACCTGTTCAATATATTGTAGGAGAAGTAGATTTTTATGGGAATATTATTAAAGTTAATAAAGATGTGCTAATTCCTAGATTTGAAACAGAAGGATTAATAGAAGAAGTATTAAAAAAAATAAAATCAAATATAAGTATACTTGATATAGGCACAGGTTCAGGCTGTATTGCAATTACATTGAAAAAACTACTAAATTGTACTGTGGATGCAGTTGATATATCAGAGAAAGCCTTAGAAATGGCGATGATTAACGCTAAATCAAATGAAGTCAATATTAATTTTTTTAAAAGTGATTTGTTAACAAATGTTAATAAAAAATACGACTTAATAATCAGTAATCCTCCTTATATTGATAAGGATGAAGAAATAGAAGAAATAGTTAAAAATAATGAACCTGCCTTAGCTTTGTATGCAGCTGAAAAAGGACTATACTGTTATAAAGAGATAATAAAAAATTGTGAAAAAAATCTAAATCCAAATGGTTTAATTGCGTTTGAGATAGGTTATACACAAGGAGACGCAATAAAAGAGTATGCTTTAAAGAATTTAAAGTGTGAAGTAGAAGTGAAAAAAGATTTAAGCAACAAAGATAGATATGTTTTTATTAAAATTACAAAATAAATTACATATAGTGTTAAACATAGGAGAGAAAACATGTTAAGTAGTATTACAAAATTAGTTATACCAGATTATTGCGTATATGATGATATCATTGAAGAAGCAATGGAACTTCCTTCATACGAAAAACTAGATAAGCAATATATAAGTTTAGAAGAAATTAAACTAAGTTCGCCTGAACAACTATATGTAACTAATAAAAAAAATTTAAGAACTTTATTAACAGACTTAAAACTAAATTACATTGATAAATGGTGTCCAAATAAAGAATTTTTTATAGAAGCGGTTTTACAAGAAATAGAAGCAGAAGAAGTTGTTCTAGAAGCATGGCAAATAATATGGTTGTTTGAAGGGATAGGAAAAATCAAAAATAATGTTTTTTTCAAACCGGATGTAGAACCCGATAATGATAAAATAATTTCAATGGAAAAATATAAATCCTAAAAAGGATTTTTATTTTATACTAATAAGGAGTATTATATGATAATAGTTAAAGGTTGCAATGGGATAATATTAAAAGCGTTATCGCTAACTGAGTGTGAAGAAGTGTTAAATATTAGTGCTGAATTTGATTACTATATAAATTCTAATTTACGTGATATTAAAAGTAAATATGAATTAGCAAAAAAACTATATTTACTATTGAACTTAAAACTAAGTTATGATGTAAATATAGTGTATTTTAAAAATGCAATTAATGATTATATTGGAACTGTTTTTAAAACAAAAAGTATTCTTTGTGATCAAAGCGTTAATTGTAAAATTTGGGCCTTAATATATACATATTACTTAAATTCATTTGGCATAAATGGTAATATTATAGTTGATAATAATCATATGAAAGTAGAAATGTGTTTTGATGAAAGAGTTGTTATTGCAGATGCTACTAACGTTAATATAATAGATGGATTTTATATGTCTGATTTGACCAGAGGAAAATATGACATACCTTTTCAAAATATGCTGGAACTGGGTAATATAAATTTGTTTAGTGAAGCAAGTAATATATCTAGAAATATATTAAAAACTTTATTAGATAACAAGAAAATTATTACAATGACTACTAGTGAATTATTACTATACATTATTGAATTAGAACAAAAAGAAAAAATAAAAGTACAAACAACTTCTCTTGAAAGGTATTCTTTTTATAAATCAGTTTTATTATACTTAAAAAAACATTTAAATATTATGACTAATATTGATATATCTTCTGACCTCTTTAAACAAGATGAAAATGGAAATTATGTTATTATACCTTGTTTTTTTGAATTAGAACAAGATACTTTACTAAAATCACAACAATACAAAATATTTGAAAAACAAATCTCTAATTGTAATTATAGATACTATATTGTCGATAATGGTGTTTTATTTATGGATGAAAGTATGATAAGAAGTTCTTTGATTGAAAGAAGTTTATTATTAACGCCAAGCCAAAGTCAAGCAAGAAAACAGTTGAAATATATGAATTATTAAAAATAGAAACATATGATTTTATTTAATTATGATATAATTAAAAGAGATTAATATATTTAAAATTAAAGTAATTTCTTTTAAAATGTTACTTATTCCAAAGAAACAAGTGTTAAAAGAAAAAGACATAATATAATTATATGACAAGGAGGGTAAAATGTTTAAAATTAGTACAAAATATAAACCAGCTGGTGATCAACCAAAAGCAATTGAATCATTAGTTGATGGAATTGAAAAAGGCTTAAAACATCAGGTTTTATTGGGGGCAACGGGTACTGGTAAAACTTTTACAATGGCAAACGTGATAGAAAAAGTACAAAAGCAAACTTTAATTTTAGCTCATAATAAAACCTTAGCTGGGCAATTATATGCCGAATTTAAAGAAATATTTCCAGATAATCATGTTGAGTATTTTGTATCATATTATGATTATTATCAACCGGAAGCATACGTTGCTAAAACAGATACATATATTGAAAAAGACGCGTCAATTAACGATGAAATAGATGAACTAAGACATTCAGCAACATCTTCTCTGATGAATCATAGAGATACTATTGTTGTATCCTCAGTATCATGTATATATGGTATCGGTGAGAAGGAAGAATATAAAAATAAAACACTAACACTTAGCGTTAACGATGTTATAAGTAGAAATAATGTTTTAGAAAAACTAGTTAATATGTTGTATGAAAGAAATAATTTAGATTTAAAAAGAGGGTCATTTAGAGTAAGAGGCGACATATTAGAAATTATTCCTATTTCTTGGCACAATAAAGGTTATAGAGTCGAATTCTTTGGTGATGATGTTGAAAGAATTAGTGAGTTTGATTCATTGACAGGAAAAATAATAACTGATAAAAAGTCTATAACAATTTTCCCGGCTAGTCACTTCGTTACTAGTGAAGAAAAATTATATAAAGCAATAGAACGAATTAAAGAAGAATTAGAAAAAACATTAGAAAAATTTTTAAAAGACAATAAATTATTAGAACATCAAAGAATAATGGAAAGAACTAATTATGATGTAGAAATGTTAACTGAAACCGGCTTTTGTAGAGGAGTTGAAAATTATTCCAGACATTTGTCGTTAAAAGAAGAAGGAGAAACGCCTTGCACTTTAATTGATTTTTTTGATGATGATTATTTACTTATAATTGATGAATCTCATGTTACCATACCACAAGTAAGAGGTATGTATAACGGCGATAGAGCAAGAAAAGAAGTACTTGTAAACTATGGTTTTAGACTACCATCCGCACTCGATAATAGACCTCTATATTTCAAAGAATTTGAAAATAAAATAAATCAAGTAGTTTATGTTTCAGCCACACCAGGAGAGTATGAATTAGAAAAAACAGAACAGACAGTTGAACAATTAATTAGACCAACAGGATTATTAGATCCTGTAATTGAAGTAAGAAAAACTAAAAACCAAATTGATAATTTAGTTGAAGAAATAAATAATCAAATTAAGAGAAATCAAAGAACATTAATTACAACATTAACTATCAGGATGGCAGAAGAGCTAACAACCTATTTAAACAGGTTAGAAATAAAAGTTGCTTATCTTCATTCTGAAATTAAAACTTTGCAAAGATTACAAATTATTAGAGATTTAAGACTAGGTAAGTATGATGTATTAGTAGGAATTAATTTACTTAGAGAAGGAATAGATATTCCAGAAGTTAGTCTAGTAGCAATATTAGATGCTGATAAACAAGGCTTTTTAAGAAGCGAACGTAGTCTAATTCAAACTATTGGTCGAGCAGCTAGAAATGAATTTGGTAGAGTAATTATGTATGCTGATAATATAAGTCAAGCTATGGAAATAGCGATTATAGAAACTGAAAGAAGAAGAACTATACAAAACGAATATAATATTAAAAATAACATAGTGCCAAAAACAATTATAAAAACTATAAAAGAAGTTGTAACTAATAATAAAGAAGTTGAAAAAGAAAAATATAGTAAAAAGGATATGAAAAAACTAGTTATTGAATTAGAAACAGAAATGAAAGAGGCAGCTAAAAATCTTGATTTTGAAAAGGCGATGGAACTTAGAGATGCTTTATTTGAAATTAAGAGTGAAATGTAATATAATGATATAGGAGGTAGATAAAATGAATCCAGTTTTAATTGATTTAGGTTTTATACAAATTTATTGGTATTCCGCACTAATATTAGTAGGAATACTAGTTGCATACTATATAATTGAAAAGGAAGCTAATAAGTTTAAGATGCCAAGTTCCTTTATATGGAATATGCTTTTTTATACAATTATATTAGGACTAATTGGCGCTAGGTTATACTATGTTGTCTTAGAATGGCCGCAATATAGTGATGATTTAATGAGTATTTTTAAAGTCTGGGAAGGTGGACTTGCTATTCATGGCGGTATTATCTTTGGTTTAATTTTTGTATTAATATATGCTAATAAATACAAAGTTAATAAGTTTAGGTTACTAGATATATTAGTAGTAGGTTTAATAATAGCCCAAGCAATTGGAAGATGGGGAAATTTCTTTAATGGTGAAGCTCATGGACCAGCAACAACGATTGAAGCTTTACAAAATCTATTCATTCCGCAATTTATTATTGATGGAATGTATATAGGCGGAACATATTACCAACCAACATTTTTATATGAATCACTATGGTGTTTAGTTGGTTTTGGTTTATTATTATTTTTAAGAAGAAGGTATTATTGGAAAGTTGGACAAACATTTTCATTTTATCTAATATGGTATGGTATTGGAAGATATTTTATAGAATCATTAAGAACTGATAGTTTAATGTTATTTGATCTTAAAATAGCGCAAATCGTATCTTTAATTATGATAATAACAGGTCTTATTTTATTTATTATAAAAGGCAGTGGCTCTAAATTACGTAATAGATATAATGATTTAGAAAATGTAGAAGAAGTTAAATTTTAGGTGAAAAATATGAAAAAAAAAGTAGTTGTATTAGGTGGTGGGAATGGTCTATCATCATTACTTAGTGGTTTAAAAGAATTTCCGATTGATCTAACAGCAGTTGTAGCAGTTTCTGATGATGGTAAAAGTACGGGAATTTTAAGTGAAGAACTTAATATTCCTGCTGTTGGAGATGTTAGAAGAGTAATAGCCTCCTTAGCAGAAACTGAACCGTTAGTAAAAAATTTAATGAATTATCGTTTTAAAACGAACAGTTCTCTTAGTGGGCATACATTAGGGAATCTTTTATTAGCTGGCTTAATTGATGTATCAGGAGATTTCTCAACTGCTATAAAATCGTTAAGCAATGTTTTAAATTTAAAAGGAACTGTGTTGCCATTATCAAAAGAAAAAATTGTTTTAAAAGCTAAAATGGAAGATGGGAGTACAGTTTTAGGAGAACATAAAATAACAAACCATCCATCACATATTAAAAAATTAATGTATGATAAAACACCTAAAATATTAGAAGAAGTAATAGAATCACTTAAACAAGCTGATTTAATTGTTTTAAGTATGGGAAGTTTATATACAAGTATTATTTGTAATTTAATAAATAAAGAAGTAATAGACGCTATTGATAAATCAAATGCAGAAATACTATATGTATGTAATATGATGACCCAACCAGGAGAAACAGACGATTATAAAGTATCAACACACATTAATGTGTTAAATAATTATTTAGGCAAAAAAAAGGTAACAGCCTGTTTAGTAAATACGGGTGATATTTCAAAAGAAATAATAAAAAGGTATTCCGTTTTAGAACAAAAAGAACCGGTTGTTAATGATATGAAAAATATTAAAAATGTTAATTTTATAACAGATAATTTTGTAGTGGTAGAAGATGAGACGATTAAACATAATAGATTAAAACTTGGATTTCACATCTTTGCATATGCGATAAGATGATATCATTTACAGCAGATGTTAAAAATGAAATAAGTAAAACAGTACTATCAGAAGTTGAAAAATTAACAGAACTAACAACAATAATAAGTTTATCTGAACATACAAATAAAATAAAAATCCAAACAGAAAATTATAGTGTCGCTAGAAGGATATATCAATTAATTAAAGATGTTTATCAAATAAATCCGTTAATAATTGTTCGTAAAGGTAAAATTTACTTTAATAAAAATTTATTTATTTTAGAGTTTAATAAAAAAAATCTTGAAATTGAAAATGGAATGATAAAACCGTATTTAATTGATGATGAAGAATGTAAAAGAGCATTTTTAAGAGCAGTATTTTTAATGACAGCATCTATAAATGACCCTAAAAAATCAAGATACCATTTAGAGTTTTTATTTGCTGATTTAAACTATGCCAATCTAGTCAATAGTGTTTTAAATGAATATTACTTAAACAGTAAAGTAATTAAAAGAGATACTAGATATATGGTATATATAAAAGAGTCTGAGAAAATAAGTGATTTTTTAAGAATAATAAAAGCATATAACGCGGTCTTGTATTATGAAGATATTAGAATATATAGAGATCATAAAAACATGACAAATAGACTAAATAATTGTGAACAAGCTAATGTTGATAAGATTATTGCAACATCTAATGAGCAAGTAAGACAAATAGAAGTGATAAAAGAAACAGTAGGCTTAGATTTATTAGATGAAAAAGAAAAAATAGTGGCTGAATATCGCCTAAAATATCCAGAGTCATCATTACTTGAATTAAGTGAAATAATTACATTTGAAACAGGTAAACCATTAACCAAATCAGGATTATATCACAGATTAAAAAAAATAAAAGAACTATATGAAAAA
>CAYJPP010000019.1:12874-21736 GCA_964372175.1 uncultured Muribaculaceae bacterium | reverse complement strand
AAAAAGAAACTTTACATTAAGCTTCTTTTTTGTTACCTGTTTTATAATATCCTGTTGTCAATAATGATTGATCATTATCATGACTCCATTGAACATCATATCCAGCAAATAATGTTTGAGTACGAGTTCTATATCTATAATATTTAACTAATTCCCAATATGGTTCCCCATCAGTGTATCCCATTACTGGAACTTGTTTAGTTTTAGTTACTGGAACTTGTTCCCAATATGATTCTGTTACTACTTTTGTTTTCCATACTTCTTGCTCTTCATATCTAACAAATTCTTTACTAGTATTAGTAACTGTTTGGTACTTGTTACACATACCATTTTCAACTACATATCCACTTGGACAAGACCCTGATGTTGTAGTTGTTTGGTATTTATTACATTTACCATTTTCTTTAACATATCCACTCGCACAAGATTCAGTTGTAGTTTTCCCTGATACCCAAGCCCTTGTGTAAACTTTATAAGTATAAACTTTTTCAAGCCCACAACCATCACAAGCTATTCTATAATCTGTACCTACTAATTGATATTGAGTAGTTGTAGATGTATATTTATAAGTTGTGTATGATTTAGTATATGAATATTTCCATGAAGTATAATATCCATTAGATGTTGTAGTCTTAGGTGTATAAGAATCAACTAATGATGTATTTGAACTACCTGATGGTTTTGGATAACTATCAACTAATTTAGTTGATGTAGTTGTTTTATTTTCATAAATTGGAATATAATTATATCCAGCTTTGTATTCCACTGTTTTTTCTCTTGTTTTTAATTGATTTTCAAGAACTTCATATTCAACTGTGTCATATCTTACTATATCCCAATCGCTATCCCCATTAATTAATACATAATCTGATTTAGTTTCAACTTGTCTTAAATTATTAGCAGAAACATGTTCTGTTGACCATTCAGACCAATTCCCCCAAGCAGAGTATTCATTCCCCCACTCTTTTCTATATTCATAAGTGTATTTAACCTCTGGTTTTTCTGGTTCTGGTTCTTCTGGTGTTGGTTTTGTTGGAGTTGGCTTTGTAGGTGTAGGATTAGTTGTTACAGGTGTTTCTTTTTCTGGTTCACAAACATCTGTATCACAATAATCATAACATCCTAAATAAACATTAATATAATCAGCATAATCTGAACATGTTAATTGAATTTTCATTAAATATTCATCATCTAATTTAGTCATCTTAATATATGACTCATCAACATCACATGATTCATTATTACTATCTTTTAAATCTAAAATTAGTTTTTTATCTAACATTTCATCTAATGTTATAGTAACTGAATCACCAACTTCTTTTGGCAATCTTTCAATAGTAAAGTAATCTTTACCTGCTATTTTCATACTTTCAATATTATCAGCAAATAATCTACCGTACAATGCCTCTAATTTTTCATCTAATGCGTCACTAATTTCCCCTGAGATATCAGTGTTTTCTACATAGTTTTCATCTAAAAAACCTTTTGTTGGAAATAACCATATCATTATTAAAACAAATAATATAACTAAAACCAATTGAATAAATATTTCTTTAAAACTTAATCCATTTCTTTCTTCGTACATAAAATTTCCCCCTTCATCGCCAAATATAATAACACAATAAATTAATCATGTCAAATCCAGTAAATCTACCCGATATTTCGGCTTTGTGTCAATTATTATACCATATAAAATTATTTTGTCAAATTCAATAAAACGACAGTACACCCGTCGTTATAATACCAACTTTTATAGTCTATTACGTGTTTATTATTATTTAAAGTTTCATTTGTTGTTTTTTTAAGAACCCCTGTTCCTTTACCATGGATAATAACAATAATTTCATTTTTCATTTTTATATTATCATTAATATAATCATTAATACATAATCTAGCATATTCCCTATCATATCCATGAATATCTAAACTAGGATAGTTATCTATAAATATTATGTTATTTAGTTTCATTGTAGACATTAACTACCTCTTGTAATTCTGGGACAGAATACCTTCCACCTAATCTAGTTACAGATATTGCTCCTGTTATATTAGCAACACGAATAATATTGGCAATATCAAACTTTTTAACTAAACCATAAGTGAAGGCACCGTGAAATATATCCCCCGCACCAGTCGAATCAATTGCTTTAACTGATATTGATGGTATAATTTGAATTTGATTATTAATATTAGCTAAACAACCTCTTGCTTCTAATGTTATATATACGTCTTTTTTAAATATTTCTTTCATTTTAGTATATAAATTAATCAAAGTATTAAAATCACTAAAATCAACTTCTATATTAGTTACTTCACAAGCAAATTGCAGTGAACAAACTATATAATTAACTCTATGACATAAATCAATTATTTCTTTTTTACTTCTACCAGCATCAATAATCGATATAGCATCAGGATAACTATCTAATAGTTTATTACTAATTTCTATTTCCTGACCATCAAAATATAAAACATCAGGAATAAAGTCCAGCTCAAAGTCTTTCAATTTCATATCTTCTGGCTTATATGTATAAACTGTTCTAGAACCATTTTCTTTATTAGCTAAAATAAAGCTAGTTGTTGTTTCTATATCATTACTTACTTCTAAATACTTAGTATTAACATTAACAGTTTCTAATTCTTTTTTTATCAAATCACCATGGTTATCATTCCCAATTACCCCAGCAAAATGAACATCTAATCCCCATTTACCTAATAAGTAAGCAGCAGTAGAAGCTGGTCCCCCACCACATTCAACTTTATTATTCAAACGATTTTTAGTGTTTTCTTCTGGAAAAGAATCTACTTGATAAGTTATATCATACGAAACATTACCCACACAAAATACTTTCATCTTATCTCCTATTTACACAAAATATCATAATAAGCCATTTCTTCCGGCCCTAAAACAACATCTCCATTATCACAAACTAATAATTGATTCACACCATCAGAATACATAACAGAACCATCATCATAAGTAATGCCTTTATTTAATCCAACGATAAGGCTATCTAATTTTAGTTCATTCCCATATACCTCTGCAAAACTATAAAAATCTCTATTTACATAAACGTTAGCTCTTTCTAAACAGTATATGTATAAACCATCCTTAGGATTTTTTAAATACTCAACTTCACCCGAGAATTCATTACAGTCATCACGATATGTTTCAAAACTAAAATCAACTTTAACTTCCGCTTCAAAATTAACTTTATCTTCTAAGTCTTTAATTGTAACTAATCCATCTTTTAAAGCGTCTGAAATAGGATACTCTTCCCTATCAATTTCAATATAGACATTTTTTTTACAATTAAAGTAATACTCAAAATGTTCATCCTCATAAAACATTAATTCCCCCGCTGGGCATATATCACCTGTTTTATCTCTCACAATAAAAGTTAAATCATCAGGCTTAGTTTCTTCAAAAACAGAATGTAGAGACCCTTCCTTTATAAAACCAATTTCTTTTATTACTATTTTATATCCTAATGAGGTATATTCAGTATAAATAGCTTCTTCATACTCATAACTAAACTCATCAATTACAATTAACGGTTTAGTTCCTCTTGACATACTTAATAAGTCAAACAAAAACATTAAAACAAATCCAATTACTAAAATTACTAAAACTCTTAAAACAATACTTTTCATATCTTCACCCATCCTAATTATACACTAAAAAAAGATATAATTCTATCTTTTATTTTATTTTAGCGATTTTATTTACATAATCATCATAAGTAGTTGATCCAAGTACGTGATCAATAATCTCGCCATTTTTAACGAAATAAACATCTGGAACATATATAACCTTATTACCATCTAATTCTTCTAAATAAGGAGATAAATAGTCAATAGTCATACTATAATCGTCACTTGACTTATATTTATCTGAATTAACATAATGGATGTACATATCATTAGCAGTTGCCGCTTCTACTAAATTTGGAATGGTAACTCTACAATGTGGACAAGTTGCTCTTCCAAAGTAAACAATACCTGTTTCAGTTTGTAAAAAATCAAGAACTTCATCATTTTCTAAATAATTGATTTTCGCATCTTCATTAATAGTAATAGTTTCATAAGTTCCATTTAACTCTTCATATTCTTGTTTAAAGTCACTCACCCTGTTGTCATATTGCTCAACAACATCATTTTTTGGTGGTTCTTCGACATCAGTTCCACTCACACACCCCGTTAATAGTAAACAAATAATTAATAATCTACTCACACCTAAAACCTCTTTCTTCTAAATATTTAACATAGTTAATTCTATCATCAGTATAATTAAATTGTTTTTTCAATTCATCTTCACTATCATCATTTAATATATATTGATATTTAAATTGTGTATCCATATCACTTATGATTTGTCTATTAGATATTAATATTTCATCTTCTGTATTAACAGCTTGTTTTATTGAGGAAATAACAGAATAATCACTATCTGTATAATCATAAGTAACAATAACTTCATACACATCGTTATTTTCAAACTTAATTTCATATGTTTCATAGGAAACTAATGTATTAGCTTCTACTAACTCTGTACAAGTATTTACAAGTTCATAATCTCCACAACCAGTTATTAATACCAAACATAAAAAACCTAATTTTTTCATTTATCTCCTTTTAATAAAGTTAAACTAACTTTATTTTTATCTATAAATATTTCATCAACATAACAATCTACAATATCACCAACTGCCAATACTTCTGACGGATGTTTTATAAATTTATTAGTAATTTTTGAAATATGTACTAGTCCATCATTTTTTAATCCTATATCAATGAATGCTCCAAAATCAACAACATTACGAACAGTACCTTGCAATTGCATACTTACTTGTAAATCGTCTAATTTTAAAATATCACTTTTCAAAATAGGTTTTGGCATCTCATCACGCGGATCACGATTTGGTTTTTTTAAATTATCAATTATATCAGTTAATGTATAAATGTCTGTATTTAATTCTTGACATAAAGCATTAACATCATAATCAATATCAACTTTACTTGTTCCAACATCATTTAAAGATAAATTATACTTAGTTAGTAGTTTTAAAGCTACTTCATAACTTTCTGGATGAATCCCTGTTGCGTCCAATAAATTAGTCCCTTCTGTTATTCTTAAAAAACCAATAGCTTGTTCAAAAACTTTATCAGATAATAGTTTTTTAATTTCTTTTTTATCTTCTATTTTCCCAACTTTTTTTCGATATTCAATTATTTTTTCAATTGTTTTTTTAGTTAACCCTGAAACGTACTTAAATAAACTAAATGAAGCAGTATTAATATTAACACCTACTTTATTAACAACATTAGACACAACAAAATCAAGTGACTCTGTTAGTTTTTTATTTGAAACATCGTGTTGGTAAAGGCCAACTCCAATACTTTCAGGGTCTATTTTAACTAATTCAGCAAGTGGATCTTGTAATCTTCTACCAATACTAATCGCACTTCTTTTTTCAACTGTTAAATCAGGAAATTCTTCGATTGCTAACTTTGAAGCCGAATAAACAGAAGCACCTGCTTCATTAACAATAATATATTCAAGTTTTTTATTTAATGATTTAATTACATCAACAATAAACATTTCACTTTCTCTTGATGCTGTTCCATTCCCAATAGCAACGATATCAATATTATATTTGTTTATTAATTCAATTACTTTGTTTTTAGCTTCTTCATATTTTTTTACTGGTTCATGAGGATAAATAACCTCTATTTTAATGCTATTACCAGTTTTATCTAATACAGCTAACTTACATCCAGTACGATACGCTGGATCTAAACCTAAAACATTTTTTTCTTTCATTGGTGGTTGAAGCAATAAATTTTGTAAATTTTCACTAAAATTAGCAATCGCACTAATCTCAGCTTTTTCAGTTAAATCACTTCTTATTTCTCTTTCTATTGAAGGTTCTATTAATCTTTTATAAGAGTCGTTAATAGCCTCAACAACTAATTCTTTAACAAATGATTCTTTGGTATTTTTTTCTATTAAAAAATTAATTATTTCATCTTTTGGAGTTTCGATACTAACGGTTACTATTTTTTCTTTCTCACTTCTATTAATAGCTAATATACGATGCGGTTTAACAAACCTAATTTGCTCATTATAATCATAATACATTTCATAAGTTTTAGTTTCATCAATACTATCTTTTTTCTTTTTTGTTTTTATAATACCTTTTTTATAAGTAACATTTCTTATAAATTTTCTATAATAAGCATTATCAGAAATCCATTCTGCAATAATATATTTAGCGCCTTCTAAACATTTATCTGTACTATCCACTTTGTCATTAATAAATTTAGCGCATAATCCTTCTAATGTTCCAGTAGTAGGAAAACTCATAATCATTTTAGCAAGAGGTTCTAGACCAGCATTTATTGCATCAGTTGCTTTTGTTTTCTTCTTTTCTTTATAAGGTCTATATAAATCTTCTACTTCTACTAATTTTAAACATTTTAAAATATTGCCTTTAAGTTCATCAGTTAATAAACCTTTTTCATCAATTAATCTAATTACATCTTCTTTTCTTTTTAATAAGTTAACTTGATATTCATAGATTTCATTAATACTTCTAATAACTTCTTCATCTAATCCACCCGTTACTTCTTTTCTATAACGCGCAATAAAGGGAATTGTATTCCCTTCTTCTAATAGTTTTAAAACCGCTTCTGTTTGAGTCGGTTTTATATTTAGTTCTAAACTTGTATTTTTAATTATATCTGAATTCATTTTTCCCTCGTTAATTTTGCTCTTTCATAAGATTCTATTGTATTTTCTAATAACATGGCAACTGTCATTGGTCCTACCCCACCAGGTACAGGTGTAATACTAGCGATATCTTTAATACCATCAAAATCACAATCACCGTATAATTTACCATCTTCTTTATTAATACCAACATCTATAATATAAGCATCTTTTTTTATCATATCTTTTGTTATAATGTTTCTTTTTCCAACCGCTGATATAACTACATCAGCACACTTGGTTATTTCACCTAAATTAGCAGTATGAGAATGAGCCATTGTAACAGTTGCATTTTTATTTAATAATAACATTGAAAGTGGTTTTCCTACTAACTCTGATCTGCCAACAACAACAACATTTTTACCTGTTAACTCAATCTCATAATGTTCTAACAATCTAATAATACCTTTTGGTGTACAAGGAGTTATATTAGGTGTTCCTTTATATAATTTTGCCATATTAAACAAAGTTAATCCATCAACATCTTTGTTTTTATCAATTGTATTTATAATCCTATTTTGATGAAATGTGTCCGATATCGGTAGTTGAACTAAAATCCCATTTACATATTCATCGTTATTTAATTCTTTTATTTTATTAACAATTTCTATTTCTCTGGCATTTTCATTAAATTTGATATGTTTAAAATACATTCCAATACTGCTGCATGCTTTTTCTTTTGCTTTAATATAAATACTACTAGCTTCATCATCGCCAATTTGAATAACAGCTAAACAAGGTTTTATCATTGCCAAGTTAATCCTGCCTTTTAATTCAGTCAATATAGTTTGACTGACTACTTTTCCTTCTAATATCATATTCCCTCCTTATAAAGGATATTTCTTTGTTATTTGAAGTACTCTTGTTCTTAATTCTAAAATATCCACTTTATTTTTAATAGCATCAACTATTATATTACCAATTTCTTTAAAGTCTTCTTCTTTTAAACCACGAGTAGTCATAGCTGGTGAGCCAATTCTAATCCCACTAGTTTTAAAAGGAGACTCTTTGTCATATGGAATCGTATTTTTGTTTACAGTTATTTTTATTTCGTCTAATAAATATTCCACTTCTTTACCTGTTAAGTTAAATCTAGAAACATCAACTAATATTAAATGATTATCAGTACCATTTGAAATAATGTTAAACCCATTATTTTTTAAAACTTCCGCTAATGCTTTAATATTTTTTAAGACCTGTTTTTGATAATCTTTAAACGAAGGCTGTAATGCCTCATAAAAACATTGTGCTTTTGCTGCAATTACATGCATTAAAGGGCCACCTTGAATCCCTGGAAAAATTGTTTTATTTATTTTCTTACTTATTTCTTCATCATTTGTTAAAATTAGTCCACCTCTTGGACCTCTTAATGTTTTATGTGTTGTAGATGTTACAACATCAGCATGTGGAAATGGTGATTCATGAAGATTAGTAGCTACTAATCCTGCTATATGAGCCATGTCAACCATTAAATATGCATTTATTTTTTTAGCTATTTCACTAAATCTTTTAAAATCTAATGTTCTTGAATACGCAGACGCCCCTGCGATAATCAGCTTAGGTTTTTCTTTAATAGCAATTTTTTCTAATTCATCATAATCAATTAAATGAGTAACTGGATCAACATTATAACTTACAATATTATAATCTGTCCCACTAAAATTAATACTATGACCATGAGTTAAATGACCACCTTGATCTAAATTCATCCCTAATACTTTATCACCGATATTAAGCAAAGCTTTATAAACAGCCATATTAGCGCTTGAACCTGAATGCGGTTGGACATTTGCGTACTTGCAATTAAATAATTTTGTTACATAAGAAATAGCTAAATCTTCAACCTCATCAACATGAGTACACCCACCATAATATCTTTTATGAGGATAGCCCTCAGCATATTTATTAGTAAATATACTTCCTTGTAGTTTTAAAACAGCATCAGAAACATAGTTTTCTGAGGCGATTAGTTCTATATTTTGCTCTTGACGAGTTGTTTCACATTTTAATATTTCTTCTATCTTACTATCCATACTATCACCAATTTAATTGTATCACATAATGAGAAATTGTCAAATAAGTTTACATTT
>CAYJPP010000019.1:0-12774 GCA_964372175.1 uncultured Muribaculaceae bacterium | reverse complement strand
TTAGAATAAATAGTCAATTGATTATAAGAATTATTTATAGCTGTCCTTGCATTTAAATCTTCTAAATCAAGCATAAAATTAGGGGTGTTAGTTATATCAGGAGAACTGCTATTTGCAGCTGAATCAAAAGGAAATATATGGAAAATGTTTTCCTTAGGAATTTCTGAAAATCCAAATACAACAGGATAAACACCATAAAAGATAGATGGAGTTTCCTCAGTAATTATACTATAACTCATATATTCTCTATTTTGTAAGGTTTTAAAAATGTCATTTCCTTCATCATAACTTGTTAGCCTACGTACACAGTAACTTTGATTCGTATTATTTTGAGGAGACCATATTCCATTCACTATACTATTTGTTGCATACAATAAACATTTTTCATGTAACTCCAACAACTCATTAATTGTTAAATTATTTAAGCAAATATTTTTAGGAAAAAACTTTTTATAATAAGAAGACAATTTAATCTCACTTATTAGTAACTCTTTTTCTGTTATATTTTTTCTATAGTGCAGATTCTGAATTACCGATAATCCATCTAGTGCTATATGATAATCAGAAAAAACATTACTTGCCTCTCTCACTGCTGTGTAATATAAAAACAAAAACAAACTGGCTATGTCATTAAAAAGTAATGAACTATCTTCATTTATTTTTCTTATAGCATTTTCAACAAAAGCATATTCTGTGTGATCAGAAATTATGTTTTCAAAATATCTATCCATGTGACAATTAGCTAAATATTCTGCGTACTCTTCTTTTTCGTACATCAATTTTACATATTTGTTTAGCAAATGATACAATTTTCGTTGATTTTCTTTATAATACATAATAAAGCCCAGCATTTTTATTTTTGTTTCATCTGAAATATCTTTTAAATAACATTTATTCTCAGAATTAAAAATTGTTAATTGAAGTAATTGATTTAAACTTAGTGTCTCTGTTTCGACGCCTTCTAATTGTTTTTTACAAAGTCTAATTAATCTTTCAAAGTACATATTAAATTTATATAGTCTTTCAATTTCCATAATGCGAATTATTTCTTCGCTATAGTTTCTGATCCTATTTCCATCTTGATAATTTGTTTTCATATTATACAAACCTTCTTTCATTAGACATATATTAGCATAACTACTATATTTTGTAAAGGCTTTTAAGTAATACATGTAATTATTTTATGATAATGTCATAATATAACTTTTATTTGATTACGTCATAGTTTAAGTTATAATATTACCTCATACGGGGTGATGAATATGTATGGACTAATAACTCAAATATGGGATTAAAAAAATATAGCTAAACTATATTTTAAACTTCACTAATAATTACTTTATTAACATATCCTTCGTTATCTTTTTCAGTTAAGACTTTGTATTTACTAAAACTATCAAGTTCTACTTCAATTATAATATTTTTAATATCAGTAATATTAGTTGTTTCAACACCGTTATATGAAACTGTTATAACTTTTGAAGTTTCTTCCATATTAGAAATCACAAAATTCAATATTGACCCAACACTACCAGCCATTTCAACACCATTTCTATCAATAAAAGCATTGAATTGATGTGTAGTAATTTCTGGTTCTTGGGGTTCGGGAATATTAGGGGTATTATCAGGTGTAACAGCATCATTAACTGAACCAAAATTATTTAGAATGGTTGAAAAAATCATTATAAAAATAATTACAAATATAATACCAAAAATAATTAAAGGAATTAAAGCAAACTTACCAAATTTTTTTTGTTGTTCAAGTAATTCTTCTTTACTTAAACTATTAGGTGCATTAGTTTGTGAACTACTATCTTCTAATAAAATATCATATCTGCAATATTGACATGTATAAACTTTTTTATCTAAATCAATTTTTATTTTTGACCCACAATTAGGACACTTTGCTGGAATTAATTTCATTTATATACCTCTTTTCTATTATAATTATATCATATTTAACTAAAAAACTTCTCAAAAAGTTTTAAGAAGTTTTATTTAAATTTATTCTCTAAATACTCTAATGTTGTTTTAGGAACTATTTTAGATATTTCTTTGAAGTTTTTATCAGTTAATAATCTTCTAACTCTTGAAGCACTAATAGGTTCCTCACCATAATTAACACGCGGAATAATAATGAAATCTATTCCATAATTAGGTAAAATTCTATTTAAAGTTGCATTATATTGTCTCGTTACATTACATAATGGTTCTTCACCAACAAAACGAGTTTTAATATTTAAAATAGGCGCAATTACAGATGCAAATATAGTTACATCAGTACTCATATCAATTGTTTCTGTATTTAATTTTTCTTTATTAAAATAATCTGAGAAAGTTAATGAAGAGATTATGAATTTACCGCTCGGAATAACAGTTACATTTTTTAAATCTGCTGTTCCCAGTTTCATAAGTTCAAATCTTTCTTTAAACGGAAAATATGATTTATCCTCCTCAACTGCAAATATATATAAATGCTCTACTTCACTTGCTGCTTTTTCTATCAAAAACCTATGCCCTAATGTAAAAGGATTACAATTCATAACTATTGACCCAATATTATCTTTATCAACTTTATGTTTTAGTAAAAATTCTTTATATTTAGTTAATTCAGGTTGTTTTTCTTCATCAATTATTTCAGCTACTTTATTTATTTTTGCTTTTTTAACTTTTTTATTAACAAATGCATTATTAGTCTCTAATTCTTTATATATAGCATTAGCTATTTTTTCATTACCAACTTTATTAATATGTGTTCTATCAATAAATATTTCACCTAAATCATGAGGTCTATTAAATATATTACTCATATTTAAATAAATATAATCACCTATTCCTGGATTTAAGTGTAATAAAGAAATAACAATATCTCCTTCTTGATAATCAATACTATTCATTAAATCAAACTGATAATCATAATCAGAGATTGCGTGATTTGCACAATTTAAAACATTATATTTTTTACTCATAACATTTATAATACGTTGTAAGAATGAAGGAATAGTATTAAAATAATCTGAACCCAATCCAAAGGTAATACTGTTACCGAATATATATATTGTATTATCAAAATTATCTTTCAAATTAGTTGTTAGCCTAAAATTGTTTACAACATTTACAAATTTTTTTCTAAAATCTTGTATAACTTGGATACCATTTTTAGTTGTAAAGTAATAAGGAGCCATTATCTCTTTATTGTAATCTAATGATTCATTGAATATTTCAAGTGCAGTAGGTACTTCCGCATTTTCCAATTTATTTCTTATGTCTTTTAAAACGATATTATTGTTAATTATATTATTTTCATTCAGAGATTTATTTTTAACTTTTTCTAAGGTTGGAAGTAACCCAACCATTAATGTTACTTTTTTATTTTTCTTAACATCACTAAGAGGATTTTTAATAAATTTATCAATCAATATTTCTGAGATTATATCTGTTAAATACATAACCTTAGATCCAGTTTTTTCTAAGTTCTCTTTTAATTGTTCATCTTTATAGCTCGTACATACTATAATAACATCTAGTAATAATGATTTATCATATTTAATAAATTTTAACGGAATTTTTCTCGGTACATAGACATCATGAACAAAAGGATTATTAGAAAATAAATTCTTAACACTAAAATTCTTCTCATATCTCGCATTTATCCATAATAATTTACTTAAAATAACTTCATCTTGCTCACCATAAATATTTATATTAGTTATGCCTTTTTCTTTCAAGTATTTAACTAGATTAAAATCCATTGAAGAAATAGCTTGTATTTTTTCTACTATATGGTTAACTTTATCATCTTTTAATTTTTTTTCTTGAAGCATTAAATTAAGACTTTTAATACCCTCTTCATACAAATCTCTTTTATGATTAAAATGACTAAGGGCATTGATATTTGTATAATTAAAAAAACCAGTTAGAAAGGAGTATACGACTCCATCTTTATCTTTTATAAATACACGTACTCGTAAACTTCCAAATCTATTTATTTTGAATGCAACTTTGTTATTTGAACTATATATAACTGTATCTAATAATATATTATTATCATATAAACGATATTCATACACTAATCCTTTTTTAGATGCTTCAACACTTATATAAAACATCCCATTTTCTATATATGCATTATATGAACTGTTATATAAATCAGTTCCAAATTCTTTCATTTTTTTCATAAATCCCCCTTAAATTAAGTTATCTTGTTTTAATTTTTCTATTAATCTCTCTGTATTAAAAGAATCATTAAATTCAACTATTTTTTCATAATTTTTACTATATTTTTTTAATTGTTTTTGTTTATATCTTTTACTTACAACATTCATTAATTCTTTACCATTATTACAAATGTCCCCAAACACATTATTTTCATTTAGCATTAAATGACCTTCATATTGTTTCATACATTCTTCTTTTTCCTTCCACCAAAATATAACATTACTTCCTCTATAAAATGCGTCAAATGCAATCGATGAATAATCAGTTATTAATATTTCGCATTCTCTTAATAACTCATCATATGAAGTATAATTAGGTAGTTTTATCGGAAAGTCATCTTCTACAAGTTCAATAAATAACGGATGTGGTAAAACTATAATTTTATCTTTTAAATTATTAGGTATATTTTCTACTATTTCTAATAACATCTTGTAATAATTAGTATTCTTAACATCTGTTCTTATTTGATTATATTCCCACGGTCTCCATGTTGGCATAATAATTATTTTATCCGCGGTATCATTTCTATATGTTCTATCAAATTTTGGTAACCCCGTAATATAAAGATCATCACTGTCATAATTACCATCTTTTATAAAGTGTTCTGCTTCTAATTTTGAAGATACAACTATCTTACTAGTAGTAGGCATCAAATTACCTTTTCTAAACGCCACACGTGTTTTAGACGCTAATGATACCATATACATAACTCCGTGTTGGAGAAAAACATAATTATATTTTTTATAAAATAATTTTTGTTCAATAAATTTATTTTTAACTCTTAAATTCACTGAATGCGCTGCTGCTTCTGTCCCGATAAAAGATTTAGCCCAAAAGAAATATAAATAGTTTTTAAAACTATTTTTTAATACAATATTTTTTCTATACTTATCTTTTACTAACTCATTATGTTTAGAATCTTTGTTTAAAATATAATAAACATTCGGCATATTTTCATCTATTAATTGTTCATATAATACAGAAGCACTTTCTTCATATTTATTAGCATCTTTTTCATACATTAAGACTACATCTCTTTTTAAAATTTTTGAAACAAAATAAGCTAAATTTATTTTTACTTGTTCTTTAAAATAATCGGTATCATTTATTACTCGCGTAGTTATGAATAAAGAATTATTAGATGATTGCCTTAAATATATAGCAGTATTAATTTCTTTAATCATTTTAACACTAGAAGAATTAAATTTAGAATTATTATTATATAAAAAATTCCATTTCATCCTTTTATAAAAACCAAATCCATTTTCTTCTTTATATATAACAACTAATCTATTGTGGATTTTAGCTTGTTCAAAATCATTATATGGTATTTCTGTTTTATATAAAATAGTAATCATTGACAAAAACTTTAATTTAATTAAATATTTTAACCTATATTCTATGCCATTTGTTTTGATAAATATTTTATTTTTCATTATTTTATGTTTATCTTTTAATAAAAACAAACCATAAATATTCATTTTGTTTTTTTTATGTCTAACAGTTAGTAACATATGGGCACATTTAATAATTTTATTATATAATTTAATTTTAACTTTTGATTTAGCTAATAATTGTTCATTTTTATAAACATTGTAAGTATTTTTATTTTTAATTATATTTATCATTGTACCCTCCCTTTTTATATAAGAGAATACCTAAAAACTAGACTTAGTTTTAATCTAAATCCAATATCCCCTCTTTTTGTGTCATATAATAACATACATTTAAAATAATTGCAAATTAAAAAAAGACTGGCGTCTTTTAAAATCTATATTTAAATTCAGAAGGAATTATTGAGTTAATTTCTAATGATTTATTTGTTACCGGATGATTAAAAACAACTTTATAACCATGAAGGTACATTCTTTTATCTTTAATCCCTCCATACTTAGTATCTCCAACAATCTCGCAACCAATATCTTTTAGGTGAACTCTTATTTGATTTTTTCTCCCTGTTTTAATATTAATATCTAACCAAGTATATTTACTATTTTCTTTCAACTTTTCATATTCTGTTATTGCTAATTTACCTGTCTTAGCTGATTTAACAAATAAATTCCCATCTTCAACTAAATAACTTTTTATTACATCTTTTTGTTTAGTCTTGCCTACGACAATAGCAATATATTTTCTGATGACATTATCCCAGTCATCTTGTAATTTTAATTTGATATCTTGATTTTTAGCAAATAGAACAAGCCCTGATGTATCTTTATCTAATCTATTAACAATAAATACTTTATTATTTTTTCCTTTTATTTTAACGTAATCACTAACTTGATTATATAATGTTTTTTTATTTCCTTCTGTTGCTACTGATAACAAATTATAAGGTTTATCCACCACTAATAAATGCTTATCTTCATAAACTATATTTAATTCTGTTTTAGATAAATTTATTATAACCTCATCATTTTTATTAAGTTGATAATCATATTTAACAACCACTTTATTGTTTACAATAATTTTTTTATTACTTAATAATCTCTTAACATCTTTTTTTGAAATAAAATTAACTAAAAAATCTGTTAATATACTTTTTTCTTTAACTATATATTTTTTATTCATCTTCTCACCATAAAATAAAACTTGATGTTATTATTATAAAACCTTTTTAATCTAACTGGTTCTTTTACGATTCTATACAACCATTCAGTATTGGTTTTTAAAAATATTTTAGGAGCTCTTTTTTTAACACCCGATATAACATCAAATGCGCCTCCGACACCTATAAAAATACCTTTTGAAACATTTTTATAATATTTATTTATTAATAACTCTTGTTTTGGAATACCTAAGGCTACTAATACAACATCTGGTTTTAACTTCAATACTTTCTCTATTTTTTCTTCTAATAAGTTATCATAACCATCAATACTACCGACAACTTTAATATGCTTCTTTTCTGTTTTTATTTTTTTAGCAAGTAGATCATTAACTTCACTACTAGCTCCTATTAGAACTATTTTTAATTTTTTCTCTTCACTTATTTCAAGTAAAAAATTAGCAATATCAATACCTGGAATTTTAGTAACTGGCTTTTCAAATCTTTTACACGCTTTAACTATCCCAATTCCATCAGCTACAATTGTATTTTTCAATATAATATCACTTAATTCTTTATTTCTATATGCTTGAATTAAAGTTTCCGGATTAGCTGTTACAATAAACATTTTTTTATTTTTTTCAATATTAGAAGTAATTATTTTTTTTAATTTAACAAAATCGCCTTTATAAGTTTTTTTCAAATATTTTCTCATACTTTCCTCTTTCTTTATAATTATAACAAAAATTCAAAAAAAAAACTATTTTTCTAAAATAGCTTTAATTCTCCTAACCCCCGCACTTGATGCTTCTTCTTTTTTTATAACGAATTTTCCAAGTTCATTTGTATTTTTAACATGAGGGCCACCGCATAGTTCTTTTGATATATCACCAATAAAATAAACATTAACAATATCAGGATATTTATCTAAAAACATGCATTCAGCCCCTGTTTTAATAGCTTCTTCCTTAGTCATTTCTTTATAGGTAACTTCTAATCCATTACTTATATATCCATTTACTAATTTTTCAATTTCTTTTAATTGTTCAGCATCTACTTTAACATCATGTGAAAAGTCAAATCTTAATCTTTCTTCTGTAATATTAGACCCCATTTGATGTACATGTGAACCCAATACTTCTTTTAATGCAGCATTTAATAAATGTGTAGCGGTGTGGTATTGAGTGGTTATTTCATTATTACCTGCTAAACCACCTTTAAATTTAGTTGCTGCTCCAGCTCTTGATTTTTCTTGGTGTTCTTTAAAGCATGTATTAAATCCTTCTATATCAACATTCAAATTATTTTCTTTGGCTAATTCTTCTGTTAGTTCAATCGGAAATCCAAAAGTATCATATAATCTAAATGCCGTTTTACCATCTATTGTATCTTTATTTTTAATAGACTTATCAAATTCTTTTAAACCAGTTTCAATAGTTTTATTAAATTTTTCTTTTTCTTGTTTTAAAACGTCTAACACTAGTTGCTTATTTTCTTTTATTTCTGAATAATAATCTTCATATTTATGCATAATTTCTTTAGCAATTTCTTCTTCAAAATTAGAATTTATGTTAATATTTAATTTCTTAGCATGCCTAATTGCTCTCCTAATTAATCTTCTTAGTATATATCCTTGATCAGTATTAGATGGCCTAATCATTGCTTTATCTGAAATAATAAAAACAGCAGTCCTTATATGATCAGCAATTATTCTCATACTTTCTTCATTATTTTTATAACTTAAATTAGAAATATCTTCAATTTTAGTTATAACATCTTTCCAAACCGAAGATAAATAGTTATCTGTATGCCCCTCTAATATTGCAACAACTCTTTCATATCCCATACCAGTATCTACATTTTTTTGATTTAACTCTTCTATTTTATTACCTACTTTGTTAAATTCCATAAAGACGTTATTCCATATTTCGACCCATCTATCATCGTTTGGATCAAATTTAGAAGGAATTTCATCGGCAGATCTAAAATAAAATATTTCGGTATCTCCTCCACAAGGACCTTCTTCACCTGCAATCCAAAAGTTATCTTCTTTACCTAAGTAAGCAATTCTATCATCATTTATTCCTAATGATTTCCATATATTAGCTGATACTTCATCACGAGGTATTTCCAAGTCCCCCTCAAATACTGTAATAGCTAATCTTTCTAACGGAATATTTAAAACCTTAGTTAAAAATTCAAAACTATATCCGATACTTTCTTCTTTAAAATAATCGCCCAAACTCCAATTACCTAACATCTCAAAAAACGTATGATGAGTAACATCACCAATACTATCTAAATCATTAGTTCTGATACACTTTTGATAGTTAACTAATCTAGTACCATAAGGATGTTTTTTTCCTAACAAATAAGGCACTAATGGTTGCATACCAGCAGTATTGAATAAAACTGAGGCATCATTTTCTGGAACGACTGGCGCAGATGGGATATGTTTATGTCCCTTACTTATAAAAAAATCAATATATAAATCTTTAAGATTCATACTTATCAACCAACTTTCTAACTTCGTTTTTTAAATGTTCTATATCTTTTTCGTTATTAATTACATAATCATATTCTGTAAAATTATTTAACCCATTTTCTGTTACATGCATACTTTGTTTAGCATCTAATTGATTATCAAAATTAGGTCTAATAATATTTATAGCTAGTACATCCTTATACACTTTTTTAGGATTGACTATTTCTTCTTTAAACCTAACATCAGAAATAATAATCTCGTCAAAATAAAATTCGTACACTTTTAAATCATCCATTAACCTTTTTATAAAAAATAAATTATCAATTTTGTTTCTAATTATATCGGTTCCTAATTCTTGTAATAGTGTTCTAGGCTTGGTTTCATCACTACCATCCCAATCACTAATTTTTTTAGCAAACTCTTTAATATAATAACTATATTGTAAAATCAATACTCTTTTACTTCTTTTTTCTAATTCTTCTTTTAATAATAAAGCTGTTGTATCTTTTCCATGTCTTGCTTTACCACATAATAAATATATTCTCATAATTCCTCCAATATATATAATAAAAGAGTTTATAAACTCTCATCAATTATTTATTTCGTTTCTAATTTTGTTTAACTTTTTTATTTTAGACCTCGTAGTTCTTTCTTATTTATAATATCACAATCACTTATTTTTGTAAATAAATTATTATAATTTTAGTCCTTAGAATTAAAAAAAACACTCATAAACATATGTGTATTTTTTCAATTATATTTTGACATCTTCTAACTTAACACTAACTAACTTGGATACTCCTGATTCTTGCATTGTAATACCGTATAAAGTATCAACATATTCCATTGTTTTTTTCTTATGAGTTATTAAAATGAATTGCGTTTTAGCTTTTAGACCTTGAACATATTTTCCAAAGGAATCAACATTAACATCATCAAGTGCTGCTTCTACTTCGTCAAAAATACAAAATGGAACTGGCTTCGATTTCAAAATAGCAAATAATAAACTAATCGCTGTAAATGTTTTCTCTCCACCCGATAATAAAGAAATTGTTTTCAAACTTTTTCCTGGTGGGGAAGCTATTATATCTATACCTGTTTCTAAAATATTTTCTTTGTCTGTTAACACTAAATCAGCAGATCCACCTTTAAACAAATCTTTAAAAGTTGCTTTAAAATTTTCTTTAATTATTTCAAATGTTTCAACAAACTCTTTTTTCATAATTTTATCCATTTGTTCAATAATATTCAATAAAACATCCTCAGCACTTAATAAGTCTTCTTTTTGTTCTATTAAAAATGTTAATCTGGTGCTTACTTTTTCATATTCTTCAATTGCTGCTATGTTAACTATTCCCATATCATTTAATTGTCGTTTCAAATTAGACACAATATTTCTTGCACTACTAACACTAATATCTAAAATATACTTTGTAGTCGCTTCTTCATAAGTTATACTGTATACATCGCTTAATGTATTTAGTAAATTATCTAATTTAACATCTAATCTATTAACCATTATTTCACATTGTTTTAAGGTTTCGTTTTTTTCATTAAATAAACTGTTTTCTCTTTTTAACGAAAATTCATAATTACTTAATTGTTCTTTTAAATAATTTTTTTCTTTATTTAAATTTTCTAATTCAATATTTAATTTGTTTTTTACTTCCAATGTTTGATAATACTCATTTAAAATTTCTTCTTGTTCTTTATTTATTTTATTTTCTAACACATTAGCATTAGAAGTTAAATCTAATTCATTAATTTTATATTTTTCTTCATATTCAATCAACTCTTTTTTTAAATTATTATATATAATTTCTTGTTCTATTTTTTCTTTATTTATTAAATAATATTTATCTTCATTAGATTTTAATAAATTATCTATCTCATTACCTTTTTCTTCTAATAAACCAATATTAGATTGAACATTTTTAAGTTCATTCAAAGCATGTTCTAGATTATATTTTTCTAAAATGATATTAGTACTAGTTAACTTACCACCTGTTAAAGAACCACCAATATTAATAATTTCTCCATCAAGTGTCACAATTCTATATTTGTAATTAAGCTGTTTAGCTAATCTATTAGCTTCATCTATATTGTTAACTATTAAAACATTTCCTAATAAATTTAATAGTATACTAATATATTTAGAATCATATTTAATTAAATCACTTGCTAACTTAAATTCACCTTTTATATCAATATACCTAGGTTTGATAATATTCAAAGGCAAAAAAGTAGTTCGACCTAAATGATTTGTTTTCAAATAAGTAATTGCTTCTTTCGCACATTGTTCATCATCAACAACAATATTAGTAGTTGATGCTCCAAGTGCGACTGAAATAGCTTTTGAATATTTTTCCTCAACGTCAAACAAATTACCTACTATATTGTGAATCCCCCTTAATTTAGGGTTTTCCAATATCCTTTTTACAGCTACCGGTAAAGCTGAATTAGTTTCTATGTTGTGTTTAATAGTATCAATTTTTATATTTAAATGGTTTTGATGTTTAATTAAAATACTTAAATCATTATTCAATTTTTCTTTTTGTTTTTTTATGTCATTAATTTTACTGTTATTCAATTCATTATTAATGTTAATTATGGTATTTTTTAATTGTTCTAACTTCAATTTCAGTTGTTCTATTTCTGATTTAAGATGAAGATTATTTTCTTTTAAATTCAAAATACTAGCCTGAACAGTATCGTTTTGTTGATATTTTATTCGTTCTGCTATAATTGTTTTTCTACTATTTAATTGTTCTAGTTTAGTAGTATATTCTATAAATAAGTTTTGTTTGTTTCTTATTTCCACGTCTAATTGTTCTATATCTTTTTTAAATTTTTCGATATTAGCTTCCCCAACACGATTAGAAGTTGATATTTTTTCTAATTCTTTTTGTAAATTATCTATTAATTGTTTATTTTTTTGATACTCAAAATTTAAATTAGTTATGTCACTAGCTATTAATGAAATTTCAATATTTTCTAACTGATTTTTAAGTTCACTATATTTGATTGCTTGTTCGCTTTGTTCTTTTAAAGGGGTTAATTGTACTTCTAATTCTCCGATAATATCGTTAACTCTATTCATATTTTGATGAGTTTTATCTAGTTTTCTTAATGACTCTTCTTTTCTTTTTTTATATTTTAAAACACCAGCTGCCTCTTCAAAAACAACTCTCCTATCTTCTGGTTTGTTTGATAAAATCTCTTCTATTTTCCCTTGAGAAATTATATTAAAACTTTCCTTAGCCATCCCACTGTCTAATAATAAGTTTGTAATATCTTTTAATCTAACTAATTCATTATTTAAATAATACTCATTAGTGCCATCTTTATATAATCTTCTTTTAATAGCAATTTCATCTAGTTCAATATTTAAATATTTATCTTTATTATCAAAAACTAGTGTGACTGTTGCAATATTAGAAGCATTTCTTGTTTTACTCCCCGAAAAAATAACATCTGTCATGTTACCTTCTCCTCTTAGAGCTTTAACTCTTTGTTCTCCTAA
>CAYJPP010000018.1:0-23612 GCA_964372175.1 uncultured Muribaculaceae bacterium | reverse complement strand
TTAAGATACGAGTCGTTTCTTGGAATGATGCGGCTGATAAGAATGAATCAGTTTCTAATGATGCTTTTGTAATACCTAACAATACTGGTTTCCCAGATGCTGGTGCTTTACCTTCTAAGATTAACTTTTTATTAGCATCAGCAAACTCATTAATATTAACCATAGTACCTGGTAAGAATAATGAACTTCCAGATGTCATAATTTTAATTTTAGAAATCATACGTTTAGCAATAACTTCAACGTGCTTATCTGAAATGTCAACTCCTTGTGAACTATACACTTTTTGAATTTCAGATAAAATGTATTGTTGTGTTTTAATTGGATTAGTAACATTTAATAATTCTTTTGGATTAATAGCCCCCATTGTTAATTTATCCCCTGATTCAACTTCATCGTTTAAATTAACTCTTAATTTGGCACCATAATTAGTAACATGTTCTTTTGTTTCAGCTTCATTTGTTACTGAAATTACAAATTTACCATTATCATCCTCTATTTTTGTTACTTTACCATTAATATCAGAAATAGTAGCTTTCCCTTTTGGGTTACGAGATTCAAATAATTCTTGAACCCTTGGTAAACCTTGGGTAATATCATCGCCAGCAACCCCACCAGAGTTGATAGTACGCATCGTAAGTTGTGTACCTGGTTCTCCGATTGATTGAGCAGCCATAATACCAACAGCTTCTCCTACTTCTACTAATGATCCAGTAGCTAAGTTACGTCCGTAACATTTCGCACAAACACCATTTTCTATCTTACAAGTTAATACAGTTCTAATAGAAACTTCTTTGATACCTTTATCTATAATTTTATCAGCAATAGCTTCTGTTATATAAACATCACGTTCAAGTAATACATCACTAGTTTCAGGATCAATAACTTTTTTATTAGTATATCTACCAACTAAACGATTTTTGAGTGTTTCTACTACACCACCACCGTTATCATCAATAAATTCAGATACTAATACACCAGCATCAGTCCCACAATCATCAACTCTAACAATAACGTCTTGCGCTACATCAACTAATCTTCTAGTTAAATATCCAGCATCGGCTGTTTTTAAGGCCGTATCAACCGCCCCTTTACGAGTACCAGATGTCGCTAAGAAGAACTCAGTAACAGATGCACCTTCTGTAAATGAAGTAACAATCGGAATTTCAATTGTTTCCCCAGAAGTATTACGCATCAGTCCCCTCATACCAGCCATTTGGTTGTAGTTACTCATGTTACCACGAGCTCCTGAGTCAATCATAATTGAAATAGAGTTGTTTTTATTACTTTTAATAACACCTTCTAATTCCTTAGCTATTTTATCTTTTGCGTCATCCCAAGTTTCAATAACTTTTTCATATCTTTCTTTATTGGTAATCAATCCACGTTTATATTGTTTAGTAATAACAGCTACTTTATCAGAAGCTCCTTCTAATATGTTTTCTTTTTCCGTAGATTCAATAATATCACCAATACCAATTGAGATACCTGATAAAGTTGAATATTTAAATCCTAAGTCCTTCATTTTATCTAACATAATAGACGTCTCAGTTGTTTGATAACGTTTATATATTTGAGCAATAAATTTAGTTAATGGCTTTTTACCAAATGGCTCAACCAATGGCATTTTAGCTATTTCCTCTTTAATATTAACTCCTCTACCAATAAAATATTTAGAAGGTGTAATTTTTTCAATATTTTCAGTAGATGCATCATTAATATATTGGAAACTATCTGGAAAAATTGAGTTAAATATTAATTTCCCAACAGTTGTAACTAAATACTTATCCATATATTTATCAGCAAATACTTTATACTTAAACGATTTAACAGGAACAACAATTCTTGTATGAAGAGTTATTTCTCTTCTTTCATAAGCCATAATTGCTTCTTTATCATTTTTAAATACACGACCTTCACCATCTAATCCTTCTTTTTCAAGCGTTAAATAGTAGTTACCTAATATCATATCCTGACCAGGCGCAACGATAGGTTGCCCATCAGATGGTTTCAAGATATTATTAGAACCTAACATTAAGACACGTGCTTCTGTTTGAGCTGCTTCTGATATAGGTAAATGGATAGCCATTTGATCCCCATCAAAATCGGCATTAAAGGCAGCACAAACAAGCGGATGTAATCTAATAGATCTACCTTCAATTAATTTAGGTTGGAATGCTTGAATACCTAATCTATGTAGCGTTGGTGCACGGTTAAGTAAAACAGGATGTTCTTTAATTTTTTCCTCAACAATATCCCAAACTCTTTCATCTTGATTTTCAATCATTTTTTTAGCTGCTTTAATATTAGATGCAATTTCACGTTCTTGTAGTCCATTTATAACATGTGGTTTGAATAATTCCAAAGCAATTTCTTTCGGAATTCCGCACTCATACATTTTTAAAGTTGGACCAACAACGATTACTGAACGTCCTGAATAATCAACACGTTTACCTAATAAGTTTTGTCTAAAACGTCCTTGTTTACCTTTTAGAATACTTGATAATGATTTAAGTGGTCTATTTCCAGACCCAGTAATATTACGACCTCTTCTACCATTATCAATCAACGCATCAACAGCTTCTTGTAACATACGTTTTTCATTTTGAACAATGATAGATGGAGCACCTAAATCGATTAATTTTTTCAAACGATTATTTCTATTAATAACACGTCTATATAAATCATTTAAATCACTTGTAGCGAAACGCCCACCATCTAATTGAATCATTGGTCTTAATTCAGGTGGTATAACTGGTAATGCATCAATAATCATCCATTCTGGTCTATTCCCAGAATTTAAGAAAGCATTAAGTATGTCTAAACGTTTAACTAATCTAATTCTTTTTTGACTATTAGTATCTTTGATATCATCAATTTCTTTAACAATAATATCTACTTCTTTTTGCAGTTCAACTTCACTTAATAAAGTCTTAATAGCCTCAGCTCCCATACCGACTTTAAAAGAATCTCCGTATTTTTCATAATATGTACGATATTCTTTATCAGATATGGTTTGTTTTTTCTCCAAAGGTGTTGCCCCTGGGTCTAAAACAATATATGACACAAAGTATAACACTTCTTCTAAATCACGAGGTGAGATATCTAAAACCAAACCAATTCTAGATGGTACTCCTTTAAAAAACCAAATATGTGAACAAGGAGTTGCAAGTTCAATATGTCCCATACGTTCTCTACGTACTTTGCTTTTTGTAACTTCAACACCACATCTATCACAAATAATATTTTTATATCTTAGTTTTTTATATTTCCCACAATTACATTCAAAATCCTTAGTTGGACCAAATATTTTTTCACAAAACAGCCCTTCTTTTTCTGGCTTTAACGTTCTATAATTTATTGTTTCTGCTTTTTTTACTTCACCATATGACCATGAACGAATTTTTTCAGGAGAAGCAATTGCAATTTTTAATCCTTCGAAATCATTAATATTCATTATTCTTCCCCCTCTTCAAAATCAAAATCATCTTCATATTCCTCAGCATCTTCAAAGACCTCTTCAATAATTTCTTCTACTTCTTCTTTTTCAACTTCAAAATTATTAGTTTCTTCTAGTGAATTAAATGTATTTAACTCAGCTGTTTCAATTTCTTTTAAATCCACAAAGTTACCGTCTCCAGTTTTAACAGAGATATCTAAACCTAATGCTTGGAATTCTTTTGTTAATACTCTAAAACTTTCTGGAACTGATGAAGGCGGTAGTTCTAAACCTTTAACTAATGCTTCATACACTTTAACACGGCCTACAACATCATCTGATTTAATTGTCATCATTTCTTGTAATATATTAGCCGCACCATATGCATATAATGCCCAAACTTCCATTTCTCCAAATCTTTGACCACCAAATTGTGCTTTACCACCTAGTGGTTGTTGTGTTACTAATGAATATGGTCCAGTACTTCTCGCATGTAATTTATCATCAACCATGTGATGTAGTTTAATCATATACATAACCCCAACTGAAACTCTTTGATCAAAAGCCTCACCTGTACGTCCGTCATATAAAACAGTTTTTCCATCTTCATCTAAATTAGCTTCTTTTAAAGCGTCAATTATTTCTTCTTTTGTCGCACCATCAAATGGAGGTGTTATAACATGAATATTTAACTCCTTGGCAGCTATACCTAAATGCATTTCTAAAATTTGTCCAACATTCATACGTGAAGGAACTCCAAGCGGATTAAGTAAAATATCAACAGGTGTTCCATCCGCTAAATATGGCATATCTTCTTTTGGTAGAATTAATGAAATAACACCTTTGTTACCATGACGTCCAGCCATTTTATCCCCAACGGAAATTTTTCTTTTTTGAGCAATGTATACCCTAACAATTTTAGATACCCCTGCTCCTAATTCATCAGAATCTTCTTTGGTAAATACTTTAACATCATGAACGATACCTTCCCCACCATGTGGAACTCTTAAAGATGTATCTCTTACTTCTCTTGTTTTTTCTCCGAAAATAGCATATAAAAGTTTTTCTTCACTAGTTAATTCAGCCATTCCTTTTGGTGTTACTTTACCAACTAAAATATCATCATCTTTAACTTCAGTTCCGATTCTTATAATACCATTATCATCTAAATTCTTTCTTGCTTCTTCTGAAACATTAGGAATATCTCTTGTAAATTCTTCTGGTCCTAGTTTAGTATCTCTACATTCAATTTGATAATCCTCGATATGAATAGATGTATAAACATCATCAGATACTAATCTTTCATTTAAAATGATCGCATCTTCATAATTATAACCGTTGTAATTCATGAATGCTACTGTAACATTTTTACCAATTGCCATTTCACCTTTATCAGTTGATGGTCCATCAGCTATAATTTGGTTTTTAGTTACTATATCATTATACTTTACAATAGGAGTTTGTCTATAACATGTCCCACTATTACTACTTTCAAAATCATTTAAATAATAAGTGTCATGACCTTCTTTTGTTTTTACAATGATTTTTCTTGAATCGACATACTCAACTATTCCATCCGCATTAGCCACGATTACAACCCCTGAATCTCTTGCTGAAATTTCTTCAACGCCAGTTCCAACTAAGGCTGCTTCTGATTTTAATAGTGGTATTGCTTGTCTTTGCATGTTCGAACCCATAAGTGCTCTTTTTCCATCATCATGCTCTAAGAACGGTATTCCACCTGTTGTAATCGAAATGATTTGTTGTGGTGAAACATCCATAAATTCAACATCTTCTGATGTAACTAATTTTGTATCACCTTGAAATCTAACTAAAACATTAGGAGTTTTAATTTTATTATCATCTAATTCAATTGTTGCTTGTGAAATTTTATAATTTAATTCCTCATCTGCTGTCATATAAACTATTTCATCAGTTAATAAACCTTTATTAACTTTACGATAAGGAGTCATAATAAATCCATATTCATTAATTTTAGCATATGAAGATAACGCTGTAATTAGACCTATATTTGGTCCCTCTGGTGATTCAACTGGACAAACGCGTCCATAATGTGAAGAATTAACGTCACGAACTGCCATTCCAGCTCTATCTCTTGATAATCCACCTGGACCAAAAGACGAAAGTCTTCTTTTATTTGCTAACTCTGCAATCGGATTCGTTTGATCCATAAATTGAGATAACTGTGAAGAACCAAAAAATTCCTTAATTGATGCCGTTAATGGTCTAATATTTATTAACGTTTTAGGAGTAACATCAGTTAATTCTTGAGTACTCATTCTATCTCTAATAACTCTCTCAATTCTTGAAATACCAATTCTAAATTGATTTTGTAATAACTCTCCAACTTGTCTTACACGTCTATTCGATAAATGATCAATTTCATCAAATGATCCAATTCCATCAAATAAATTTAAATAATACGAAATTGATGCATATATATCTGGAATAGTTAATCTTTTTTCAGATGTTGCTGTCTCAGTTCCAATAACATTAACTACTTTATCTGGATTAACATTACTAAATACCTTAATTACTTGAATTTTGTTGAATGTATCTAATTCTTCATTTATTAAAACATCTCTAACACCATAACCAGCTTCTAAAATTGGTTTTAACTTTTCTAATAATTCTTTATCAATCAAGTCACCTTTTTTAGCTATTTCATTACCATCTATTTTAATATTTTCAGCTAAAACGCAACCAAATAATCTATCGATAACATTTAACTTTTTATTAAATTTATATCTACCTACTTTAGCCAAGTCATATCTAAATGCATCAAAAAATCTTGTGATTAGTTGATTTTTAGCTGAATCTAAAGTACTAGGTTCACCTGGTCTTAGTTTAGAATGAATATCGATTAATGCTTCATCAGTATTTTTATTAGCATCTTTTTCAACAGTTTTAACTAATAAACCGTCTTCACCGTATAAATCCATAATATCATTATCGCTATTAAGTCCTATCGCACGTAATAAAGTTGTAATTGGAACTTTTCTAGTTCTATCAATACGAACATAAATAATATCTCTTGAATCTATCTCATACTCTAACCAAGTTCCTTTATTAGGAATAATTTGGCTAGTAATAGAAACACGACCATTCTTACTATCTACTTCTTTACTATAATAACAACTAGGTGAACGAACTAATTGTGATACGATAACACGCTCTGCTCCATTTATTACAAATGTTCCAGTTTCTGTCATTATAGGCATATCACCTAAAAATATTTCTTGTTCTTTAACCTCGCCTGTCTCACCGTTAAATAAAAGCGCTTCCACTTTTAAAGGTGATGCATAAGTTGCATATCTTTCTTTACAACCTTTAATAGAATATTTTGGTTGTTCAAAAGAATAATTTCCGAATTTAAGTTTTAAATTCCCAGAAAAACTTTCCACTGGAAAAACATCATCAAAAACTTCTTGAATCCCTTCTGTAATAAACCATTCATAAGACTTTTTTTGAATTTCTAGTAAGTTACCTAATTCTATTGCATTTTCTGTTTTCGCGTAACTTCTACGACTTCTGTAATTGCTAATTTTTTTATTTGTATATGCCATCTATTCACCCCTATAACCTATAATTTGTACATCAAAATTAAATGTCGCTAATTTAAAATTTTAACAATTTTTAACAAATATGTCAATTGTTTTTAGCTTTTATTATGTAAAAACCTTTGCTTTTGTTAATAATTTCTACTGTAAATGACTTTTTCAAATCATTTGCTAGACTTTTAGCCCCTTGATCTTTGTGGATAACTAACCATAATTCTCCATTGTTTTTCAGATAATTAATTCCATTAAATAATAAGTCATATAACATTTCTTTTCCAACTCGTATTGGAGGATTAGTAATTATATAGTCATACTTCTTACTAATATTGCTATATCCTTCACTTTCAAAAACTGTTGTTTCAACATTATTAACTTTACTGTTTTTTTGACTTAGTAATAAGGCCCGGTTATTTACATCAATCATGTCAACATTAATACTATGCTTCTTAGCAATATAAATACCTATCGGACCATAACCGCATCCTAAATCTAAAACATCACCGTTTAAGTTAGGAATAGTTTCTAACAATAATCTAGTTCCATAATCTAACTTAGATTTAGAAAAAACACCATTATCAGACCAAAAAGAGAAGGGTAATTCATTAATTGTAGTTTTGAAAAGTTTTTCTTCGCTTTTTAAACTTTCATCATTTGTAAAATAATAACTCATAACCCTCCTTTTCGAAACAGCAAAAACCTATACATTTGTACAGGTTTTAAACAACTATTTATTTATTATAATATTATTCATGGAATCAACTCCGTCAAAGATTAAATGACTACTAAAAACCATTATATCATATTATACCAATTAATGTAAAGCATTTTTGTTCTTTAATTTAATTAATTTCCAATATTTTGATTATTATCTACATTAATGTTAAAAAAAAAGACCTAAGTCTTATTTTAATTCGATAGTAGCTCCTGCTTCTTCAAATTTAGCTTTTAATTCATTCGCTTCATCTGCTGATGCTTTCTCTTTTACAGTTCCACCGTTATCAGCTAAGTCTTTAGCTTCTTTTAAACCTAATCCAGTAATATCTCTAATTAATTTGATAACTGCGATTTTGTTAGTTCCTGCTGCTGTTAAAACAACATCGTTAGTTGATGGTCCTTCTTCAACTGCTACTGGCGCTGCTGCTACTGCTACTGCAGATGGATCAACACCAAACTCTTCTTTCATTGCTTCTAAAACTTCGTTTAATTCTAATAAAGTCATTTCTTTAAAAGAATCCATAATTTCTTTTGTACTTAATTTAGCCATTTTATATTCCTCCTATTTTTCTAAATTTTTCTTATGTAAGTCAATACAAATTGCAATATCTCTCGGGATTTGCATTAAACCTGCTGCAATCATAGTTAATAATCCATCTCTTGATGGGATTGCCGCTAATTTTGTTAAAGTATTAATATCTGTAACTTCACCATCAACATATCCCATTTTAATAACTAATGCAGGGTGTTCTTTTGCAAAATCACTTAATACTTTAATTGGCGCGATTGCGTCAGTACCAAATGCTACTGCTTTTGGACCTAACAATTCTTCGTCCATATTGATTTTTAAAGTATCTAGTGCTCTTTTTACCAAAGTGTTTTTATATACTTTGAATTCTGAACCAGATTCTTTAAGTTTTCTTCTTAGTTCCATTGTTTCAGAAACAGTTAAACCATGATATTCAAATAAAACAGTTGTAGCTGAGTCTTTAACTTTTGAACTAATTTCATCAATAATACTTTGTTTTTGTTCAAGTATTTTAACGCTTGCCATATGAATCTTTCCTTTCTAAATACCGTATAAAAAATGCTCCCATAAAGGAGCATTAGAAAACAAATTCTGATGTTCCTCGGTAGGAAATATTAAGCTAAAAGCTCCTACTGTCTACGGTTTTTTAAATTATATCACAACTCTTATTATCTGTCAAAAGAGTTTGTGTCGATTTTAATTCCAGGCCCCATTGTTGTTGAAACGCTAATGTTTTTAACATATGTTCCTTTAACAACCGCTGGTTTTGTTTTATAAATCAAAGCTACAAATGCATTTAAATTATCTAATAACTTAGATTCATCAAATGAAACTTTACCGATAATCGCATGAACATTTCCATAAGAATCTGTTCTATACTCAATTCTACCTGCTTTAATTTCTTCAATTGATTTTTTTACATCAGTTGTAACAGTTCCAGTTTTTGGGTTAGGCATTAATCCTTTTGGCCCTAAAACTTTCCCTAATTTCCCTAATGCTGGCATCATATCTGGTGTTGCTATTAAAACATCAAATTCGAACCAATTTTCTTTTTCTATTTTTTCTAAGTAATCTGCATCACCAACGTATTCAGCACCAGCTGCTTTTGCTTCTTCTGCTTTCGCACCTTTTGCTAACACTAAGATTCTTGGACTTTTTCCAGAACCATGTGGTAAACAAATTGTTCCTCTTAATTGTTGATCTGCTTTTTTAGGGTCCAAATTCAAATTAAATGCTACTTCAACAGAAGCATCGAATTTAGCAGGATTAGTTTTTTTAGTCAAACTAATTGCTTCTTCTTTGTTATATAATTTGTTTTTGTCAACTAAATTAGCTACTTCAACATATTTTTTACCTTTCTTCATACTTTCCTCCTTATGTGGTATAACGGAGCGGATCCTTCCACATAGGTTCTCCCTATGTTTAGTCTTTAATTTCTATTCCCATATTTAAAGCTGTACCTTCGATAACTCTAATAGCTTCATCGATTGTATAAGCATTTAAATCAGGCAATTTAATTTCTGCAATTTCTCTTACTTGTGCATTAGTTAAAGTTCCAACAACTTCTTTTCTTCCTTTTGTTGAACCCTTAGCAACCTTAGCAAACTTTTTAATTAAGAATGCTGCTGGTGGAGTTTTTATTACGAAATCAAAACTTCTATCATCATAAATTGAAATTTCAACCGGTAATATGTCACCCATTTTATCTTTTGTCGCATCGTTATATTTTACACAAAACTCTTGTAAATTAATCCCTGCTGGTCCTAATACAGTCCCTACTGGTGGGGCTGGTGTTGCTTTCCCTGCTGGAATTTGAAGTTTTATTTTTCTTGTTACATTTTTTGCCACGAAAACTCTCTCCTTTCAGTTTACGTTAGTGGTTATAATGATCGTCCGCTCAAAATTTGAAATCAATCTCCCACTTCTATATAAAAATACATAGCCACATTATATTATCATATTTTTATTGATTTGTAAATGTTTTTTATTTAATCTTTTAAAATTTGCGTTAATTCAAGTTCAACACTTGTTTCTTTACCAAATAAATCAAGTGCTACTTCTAATTGTTGTTTTTCTAAATCAACACTAGTTATTTTACCATGCATATTAGTAAATGGTCCATCAATAACCTTAACACTATCTCCAATATTAAGTTCACTTACAATATCTAACCTCGATAAATTCATAGCGCCTAATATTCTATCTACTTCCATAGGTGTTAAAGGGAACGGTTTAGCCCCTTTACCAGATGAGCCGATAAAACCTGTAACCCCTGGTGTATTTCTAACTATAAACCAAGCATCATCTGTCATTATCATCTCAACTAATATATAACCTGGAAACATTTTTTGAATTTTCTCTTTTGATTTCCCATCTTTTTCTTCAACTACTGTTTGTTCTGGAACTACTACTCTTAATATATATTCTTCCATCCCCATTGAAGATGCACGCATTTCTAATTTTTCTTTTACTTTATTCTCATGCCCAGAATAAGTATTAACTACATACCATTCTTTTTCCATATTACACCCACGTCTTAATAACTGCTATTATAGAATCAGATAATATAAAATATAAAGCAAAGAATATTATAAAAGATAAAGTAGCAATCGAGTATTTAAGCATTTCTTTTTTTAACGGCCATCTAACTTTTTTCACTTCTTTAACAACCGATGCAAAGAAGCTATCGTTAACTTTCTTAGCTGGTGTTTTTTTATTTGTTTTAGCTACTACCTTTTTATTAGTTGCTTTTTCTTTCACTAATGTTTTAGTTGTTTTTTCTTTTGAAACTTCTTTTTTTTCTACTTTTTTTGTAGAATCTTTTTTATTCATAATCCACCTCATTTTTTCAAAATAAAAACACTGTTCCGTGTCTAACACTAATATTACTATAATAATCGGAAAAAGTCAATATATTCAAAAAAGAAATAAAAAAAAGCATTACTTTTGTAACACTTCTTAAAAATTATTCTAAAAATAACGCTACTCTGAATCCAACATCCCCAAACGCATAAGATTCTGTTTCCATTCGGTAACTAGGACCTGCAAATATTCCCCCAGAACTTTGCAAAGCACCATTATCTCTTATAACATATTTACCTGATGACGCATTCTCATTAGTCCACTCTCGTAAATTACCTGCTATATCAAAAATATTTTTAGCTTTCCAATTTTCATTTGAACCAGTATCTTTTAATTGATTTGAAACATAATTACCTGTTGTAGCATTTTCAATCGCGTCAATATAATTTCCCCAGTTACGCGCATCATTTACTCCATAACCACTTCTCCCAAGCCAATTAACAACTGTATCCCATTGTTGACCTGTCACTAATGACGTTTTAATACTGTTGTCATAATTAAATACTGATGACATATTATCAGCCATAGAAATTGCTTTTGTAATGCCAACATTTGTATTTAAATATCCGTTATAACTTATATCAGCATAATCAGGATAAAAAGCATAACCACTTCCAACAACACTAGTAGGTTTACTTTGAGTTCCTGCTACATTATTCTTCATATAAAAACTCGATTCATATCTCGCTATATAAAAACCGTGATATTTATTAATTTGATCATATTCACTACCGATCGGTAAAGAAACTGTAGAATAACTCGGATTCACGTAACCATTAGTATATTGGTTTATATAACCAACATATTTATTTTCATGCCACTTATATTCATAATCACTAGCTACAATTCCATAGTAAGTAGGAATCCAAACAAACTCATTACCATAATTATCTTTTATTACAAGTCCATTTTTCACTATTCTTTCATCTTCATTAGATGAAACCGTAAACCCCGCCGGTATTGGTGCGTCATCCCCATTACTATCTTTAAAAACACTACCATTAATAGGTGTAGGAACCCCATATATCGGTCCATCAGATTTTGTATCCATATCCAAGTGTTTTCTATACGCTATATCATAAGTAGTTGCTGCATCTTTATTCTCTTCACTTTGAAAAGGATTATAATAATATATATATGAAAACGACGTTAATCCATCCGCTAAATATTTAGCTAGATCAAGTTGATTAACAAATCTATCAGAATTAACAGCTTTAAATTCATCTATTCTACTAAAATTTTCAATATTCAAGTACATCTTTAATCCTGGCTTAGTACTTATTATATCTTTAATGACAGTATGAACATCAAAAACAAAATCAACTTTATATTCAGCTGTTCCAAATCCATCTTGAAAATTAATTATATCACCAGCTTGAAATGCAACATTATCGATTATATATTGCCATTGATTTCTTATTTCCTCTAAACTAGCCACTTGAACTGATGAAATAAAAGGTGATATCATAAATGTTTTTCTACTAGGCATACTGTTTAAGTGATCGACAATCGGCGCTAATTGAGTCACCCAATCAACCTCAGCTCCATTATTGGTCGTATGCATTTCGTTCGACCAATACCAACCTTTAAAGTGTGGATTATTACCGTATAATGAATAAAGTTCATCTATTAAGTCAATAGTAAAATTAGTTACATTAGAATTCCATTGTGGATTACTATATTTTTCTTCTAACCACCATTCATCTGTACTACCTGTGCCAAAATAAAAATCAAGACCTAATGCCGTAGCTGCTTCTATCACTTTAATAAGTTGTCCGGTATCAACAGTTGTATCTCCGTCTATATATTGCGTTAATGATGAAGGATGATTTAACTTATCAATAGTTACAACATTACTACTATTAGTAGAAAAACTTAAAACATCTTGAATTATAATACCTTCATACCCAGCTCTTTTTAATACTTCTAGTTTTCTTGTCAAAGATGTTATATCATCATATTCAACAAACCACATTTGCAAAAAGTCTAGTGCAATAGGTAAATCAGAAGATAAAGTTTGAGTATAGGATTCTTCAACATTCGTTAATAATTCTCCTAACCTCTCTGTTCTAATAGTATTATTTATTTTAACTTCTGTTTTAGAGGAAACATACTCTTTTGACACTCCATTTTTATTAACTAAAACATGTGTATAGTATGTCCCAGGTTGGAGATTATCACCACTTATATTTACTACTTCTGTTTTTTCATCAAAAGTAGACCCTTTATCCCATAAATCAGATGAAACACCAATTTTTTCTAAATCGCGATTAATAATATACTTAACAGAAGTATAACTATTAACATCATTTTTTAAAGTCATTGTAATTGAGTAACTTCTACCTGTATCAGTAGTACTATTAGATGAAGTGATTGTTAAATCATCATAGTCATCTGTTGTTGGAGTTATAATCTCTGGTACTCCAACACAAGCTTCAACACTATCTACTTCTCTAACTGTAATAGTAATAGAATGAATACTTTTAGCATAACATTCTTCATCGATATAAACAGCAAAATCTATTTGTCCTTCATTAGTTATTGTTATTTTACCATGTTCTGGCCTTTTTCCAGATACTGTTATTAAATCATAAACATTACTATATCCATTAAATTTATCAAAATTACTTTCTGATACTTGACTAGTTGAATACAATTTTTCTGCTCCATCTAACAATAATTTCGCTTGCGACATATTAGAGGATACTCTTGCTTCATCTAACATATCAGATATTATTGGAGTTGCTATTAATGCAACAACAGCCAAAATAATAACAACTGCTAATAGTTCAATTAAAGTAAATCCTTTCATGTTTACACTCCTACTCTATATTTTAAATTTTAAAAAAAGAAATTTTTCTTTTCTTAATCTATAAATAAAACTGCTCTAAATCCCCAATCAGCAACTGCATAAGACGGTGTTGGCGCTGAATAATCTGGTCCACTAATAGCCCCTGCTAAAGCTCCACCAGTATCACGTAATAAATAATTACTTCCTGTTTTCTCATTAGTCCATTCTCGTAAATTACCAGCGATGTCATATATATTTTTTGCTTGCCAAGCTTCATTAGAACCTGTATTTTTAATTTTAAGGGACTCATAATTTCCGTTTGTAGCTTCACCCACTGAATTGTGATAATTCCCCCAGCTAGTTCCGTCCCAATAGTTGTAATCAGCATTATTAAGCCAACTAATGACAGTATCCCATTGTGCACCGGTAATAAGGGTTGTTTTTATACTAGTATCATAATTATAAGCTGTCGCCATGTTTTCTGACAGTGTAATTGCATCTAATACGCCTACATTAAAGTTCAAATTCCCTGTTTGACTACTAGACGCAGATGAATTCGGATATACATTCACATTTACATTAGTAGAAGGTTTACTTTGAGCCGCACTAATGGTTCCATTTGTATAAAAACTTGATTCGTATCTTGCGACATAAAATCCATAATATTTTTTTATTTGATCATATTCGTTAGCAACTGGTAAAGAAATAGTTGCATAGTTCGTTGGAACATATCCATTGGTAAATCGGCGTGCATACCCCGTGTAATCAAGTTCATAAAACAGATAATTATGGTCGTTAGAAACAATCCCATGACTAACTGGTACCCAGACAAATTCATTACCGTGCGTATCTTTTATAACTAATCCATTTCTAATTATAGTTTCACCATTCACTGCCGATATAGTAAAACCTGCTGGTATTGGAGCTTCATCTCCATTACTATCTTTATAAACATATCCACCAGTTGGTGCTGGTATAGAATATATTTCTTCGTCATTAGATGTGTCTAGTCCAACAAGTTCTCTATATTTTTTATCATAAGAACCATCTACAAATTCTCCTGGTCTAATTTCATGTAATGGATTGTAGTAATTAGTGTATGAGAATGATGTAAGTCCATCTATAGCTAAATACTTTGCTAATGATAATTGATTAAAGTATCTATCGGTTGTTGATGAAACTCCTTCATCATAAGGATCTGTATTATATACATTTAAATAATATTTTAAACCATTTTCACTTTGAACAAGTTCTTTTAAAGCAGCATGAACTTCCCATATGTGATTAACTTCATGTTCCACAACTCCAAACCCATCTTGAAAGTTAACTATGTCCCCTGCTCTAAAATCAACTTGATTAAATATTTTTTCCCATTGACTAGTTATTTCTTCTACTGTTGCAGCATCATATGAAGAAATTGCTGGTGATATCATTACTGGTTTTCTATCAGCCATGTTATTTAAATGATTAATAACAGTTTGCATATAAGGAATCCAATACTGTTCCATCCCAGTATCAGTTGTATATATTTCCTGAGTCCATATCCATCCAGCAAAATTTGGATTACTATTATACATAGAGTACAATTCATCTATTACCGAAATTGTATAATTAGCTACATTAGTTCGCCACTGAACATTTGAAATTTTATCAAACTCCCACCATTCACCAGTAGTACCTGTACCTAGATAAAAATCAAGACCAACAGCAGTTGCAGCTTCAATTACTTTTGAAATCTGATTTTCATAGTTTTGTGTATCTTCATCTATATACTGATTATTAGATGTTTTATAAAATAAATTACTGACTAAAACTTCATTATTTTTAGTATAATAATTAGTCACATCAGGTATGATAATCCCTTCATATCCCGCTCTTTTTAATGCTTCAAATGTTCTTATCAAAGTCGGGATACTCTCATATTCTAAAAACCACATCTGCACTACATCTAATTTTACAGGGACAGTAGGGCTTAATATAGGGGTATTAGTATCTTCAACTAAATTTATTTGTTCATCGAGTCTAGCTGTTCTAGTAGGTTCATCAATTTTTACATGCACTGAATTTCCAGATGTATACGAATGATAGGTTAACCCACTTTCAGTTCTAACATTAACTAAGACATGGACATAAAAAATGCCAGCATGTAATTCATCACCACTAAACCCAATTATTTCTGTTCCACTTTTAAAAGTAGTAGCATCATCCCATTCGGAAGAATCAACTGGAATTTGCACACCAGATCTATTTATAATGTACTTAGAAGTCGAAGGACTTTCAACAAAATCACCTAATTTAATAGTTACTGAATAATTTTTAGATGTATCTGTTTCTGTTGTTGAGGTTGTAATTGAAATAAATTCAAATTCCTCTACTTGTGGTATATTCGCATCAGCGCCAACACACTCTTTAAAATCAGCAACATCAATAATTGATATTTTTGTTTCTTCTAACCCTTTTTTATAACAAGCATCATCAATATAAACAGCAAAGTCAATTGCCCCTTGTCTAGTTATTTTCACATTCCCATAAGTTGGTTTTTCATCATTCGCTTCTATCAAATGATACACATCATCCTCACCGTCAAATATTTCTAAATTTTCTTCGGTAACTTGTCTTGTAGAATATAAAGTTTGAGCTCCATCTAATAATAAATACGCTTGTGTGAGATTAGCTGATCTTCTAGAATCCTCTATCACATTTAAAACTATTGGTGTAGCGATTAAAACCACTATCCCCAATACAATAACAACAGCCAGTAATTCAATTAATGTAAATGCTTTTTTCATAAAATCCTCCTATAAATTGCTACTTATCCTATTATAATTATAACATTAATAATTTAAATTGCAAATAAAAAAAGCTATAAAAACTTTTATAACTTAATTAATTGTTTATCTTCCTTTTCTAGTTCTTCTTCCGATTTGATTGATGATAAAAACAACTCAACTTTTTCTGGTTTCCCAAGGTTTTTATCTGTAATTTCATACAGTGTTATCATTTCTTTCAAATTAAAGACAGGCATTTTAACTTTTTTATTTAATAATTTACTACGTTTAATTATATCTCCTTCTAAATTTAAAGAAAATAAAATTCCTTCAACTTTAACATATATACATTCGTTTTTCTTATGATAAGTAAAGTCGCCTAAACCAAGAATGGTGCCACTAATATTTCCGTTTGCCATAAGATTTAAAAAACACCTTTCTTTTCCGTTATCTAATTCAAGAACATAACTAGTATCATAAACATTAACCGAACTTAAAGATAAGTTTTGGTTTCTAACAATCCCCATTACTATATCGCTTACCTCATCAACATCTACATCATTCCCAAACATTTTTCTGTAATCATCAAAATAACTGATAATACTTTTAATCATTTCTTCATTTTTTTTCATACATTTCCCTTCCCTTAATTAAATTATACATATAATAACACTCAGTTAATTATATGTCAATTATTTGAATAAATATTTGTTTTTTTATAATAATGCAATAAGGGGGATTTAATATGATAGAAAAACATATAATTAGAGATAATAAACTATATATATTTATCAATTATAACTATGAATTTGCAAATTTCAATAATGAAGATAATTTAACAACATTAGAAAGGATAAAAAAATACATGAAAGATAAAAATATTAATTTTAACGGAAAATTCATCGTCTTTGTTGTTGCAGGCATTGCTGTTATGACAATGAACTTCACACAATATGATGTTACAGAAGATTTTGAATATGTTAGTAATATTGATAATAAGATCACTGAAACATTTAATCCTACACAAAATACAGAAGTTAGCCAAGAAACTACTAATGAACAAACTAATACAACAACCGATAATATACCACCAACTCAAGAAAGTGAAATCATCACCCCATCTATTCAAGAGAATATTCAACAAGAGTCACCCAGTTCAGTTACAACTCAGCAAATAACAATATATAGAAGTAATGGAACTGTTATAACACTAAGTTTAGAAGAATATTTAATTGGTGTGGTTGGAAGTGAGATGCCAGCTTCCTTTAACATCGAAGCTTTAAAATCACAAGCTATTGCAGCTAGGACTTATGCACTTAATAAAATAAATAATAATCAGACAGTCACTGATACAACTAAAGATCAAGTTTATAAAGATAACAACCAATTAAAATCATTATGGGGAGAAGGTTATGATAAATATTATCAAAAAGTAAAACAAGCAGTTTCTGAAACAGAAGGTTTAGTTTTAACATATGATAATAAACTTATAAGTGCAGTATATCATTCTACTAGTAACGGTTTTACTGAAAACGCAGAAGATGTTTGGGGGAATTCTGTCCCATATTTAAAAGCAGTTTCTTCTACGTACGATAAAAATGCTTCCTCTTATTTAAGACAATCAACTTTCAATTATAGTGATATAGATATACTAAATCTTGATAGTTATATAAATATAGTTAGAGATAGTAGCGGGAATGTTATACAAATAACCGTTGATAACAACGTTTATACTGGGGTTGAATTCAGAAACTTATTAGGCTTACGATCAACTGATTTTGATATAATAATTAATAATAATACTATCGAAATAACGACAAAAGGCTATGGACATGGCGTTGGGATGAGTCAATACGGTGCGAACGGAATGGCTAATAACGGATATAATTACAACCAAATATTAAAACACTATTACACTGGTGTCGCTATTGAAAAAATCTATTAAAAAAAGACACATTAATTGTCTTTTTATTCTATTTCTTTCATTTTTTTCAAACTAATTCTAAACAATATTGATCCTATAATATCAAATACTAAACTAGTTGCAATAATAACATTGACCAATATATATCCTTCATTACCTAATAAAGGTGCCACAGCAGCAGCCAATCCAACCGCAATCCCTGTTTGAGGTAATAAACAAAAACCTAAATATCTACTAACTTTTTTATCAAAGTTAGTTATTTTTTCTGATATTAAACTTCCGAATATTTTCCCAGCAACTCTTAACACTATACATACTAAAACAATTAACCAAACTGTCGGTAGAAACGTTAGGTTCAAACTAGCGCCGGCTAAAACAAAAAATATAATGGTTAAAACAGGAGTTATTAAATCTATTACATTTAAAATCCTATCAACAACTTGATATTTAAATGAATTTATAAATACAAATCCCATAACTGTTGCACTTAACATATATGACATCGGAAGATAATTACTTAATACTAAGACTAAAAATATAAAAGCAACAACAAGTGCAAATATTTCACTTTTATCTTTTAAAAACTTAGCTATTTTCCCTAATACAAGACCTAATAATGAACCAATTAATACTGAAAAAGCTATTTCTATAAAAGGTTCTAAGACACTTATTTCAGAACCATTTTTTGAAAATTCAACAAATGCTAACGCTAGTCCAAACATTACAATAGAAATAATATCATCAATAGCAACTATTCCTAAAACATTATTAGTCAGCTTTCCTTTTGCTTTATATGACTTTATAATTGTAAGAATTGCTGCTGGAGCAGATGATGATGATATTACTCCAAGCATCAATGAAAATGATAAAGAATATCCTAAAAATAATGCCCCACTAGTTACTAATGCTGTTGTTATTAACGATGTAAACAGACTAATAATAAACGGCTTATGCCCTAGCCTTTTAACCGATGAAATTTTAAACTCACTTCCTATTTGAAAGGAAATAAAAGTCAACGCAATCGTAATAATAGGTTGTAAAATATCAACACTATTTTCATTGATCAAGTTACTAATTGATGGTCCAATAATCATTCCTGCAATTAGATAACCACAAACATCTGGTAATTTAATAATACCAATTATCTTACCGAGTAAAATCCCAAATAATAATATCAGTGTAATTTCATTTAGCATTATCAAAATACACTTTCTACATCAATGGCAAAACAATTACACTGTTCAGGTTTAAACATAGAAGAAACTACTTCCTTAACCGTGATGATTTGTTCTTTTTCCACATAGATTAGTATCGCTCTACTTTCATCATAAACATAATTAAGCATATGCCTAATTGAACTAAATGCTCTAGCACTTTTAGTTGTTTTACCATCTATAATAGAATGACTATTTAAAATAGTTATATCCTTAATGTTACTAATTTCTAATTCTCTAATTAAACTATCTAATTTTTGTTCTTCTTTCAATATTAATACACATAATTTCATATTTTACTCGCTTTCAATTATTTTTTTTAACTTGTTTTTAATTCGTTGAATTGTGTTATCAATTGATTTATACTCTTTCCCCAATATTTCTGCTATCTCTTTACAATCAAAATTATTCTTTTTTAAATCAAATACCTCTTTTTCAAAATCGGTTAAAACTTCACCTAATCGTTTTAATAACTCTTGTTGTCTTTCCCACTCTTCTATTATATAAGAAGGATTTGTTTTTTTATCCATGACATATCTTTCCATTGAAGTATCATCTAGTTCGAAAGCAATTGATTCATTTAGTAATTTATTTTTATAACGCTTTGTACTTTTAACAAGTGAATTCATTCTTCGTTCAGCACAAATCTTAGCATATGTTCCAAAATTCGCCTCTTTATTATCATTGAATGTATTTATAGCATCAGATAATCCTAGTAATCCTTCTTGAATCAAATCATTTAAATCAACTCCGCCATCGCAGTATTTTATTCTGTTCGATGCGATATTAACTATTAAAGGACGATACTTGTATAACAATATTTCTGATGCATCTTCATTTACACTATATATACTGTCAAGTAATTCGTAATCATTAAACTCTTTATAATTCATCGTATTGTTTCAAACAATATCAAAGCTGTTGCTACACTAGCGTTTAAACTATTGATATCACCTTTCATAGGTATAGAAGCAATAAAATCACAATTTTCTTTTATCAATCTCGACATCCCCTTACCTTCATTACCTATTACAATTACTATTTTACCAGTATAATCTATTTCTTTATAATTAGTTCCTTCCATATCAGTCCCAATTACCCAATAACCTTTATTTTTTAAATCTTTAATTGTATTTACCAAATTAGAAACACGAGCTATTTTCATATTTTCCAATGTTCCAACCGATGTTTTCATAACGGTCCCAGTTACTGCAACACTTCTATCTTTTGGTAGAATAATATTATTTATACCAGTTGCCTCACACGTTCTTATAATAGCTCCTAAGTTATGTGGATCTTCTAAATGATCTAAAATCACAATTTTATCACCCGTTAATTCATTAATATTTTTGTATTGAAAATCCTCAACTTCTAATACAATACCTTGATGATTACCATCGACTAATTCATCTAACTTATACTTATCTAAATAAACAATTGGGGCGTTAAGATGTTTAACAAGTTCAATTTCCTTAAAGTTTTTAAGTAAAAATATTTTTTTTGCAGTAGTTACCTCTTTGGCAACGTTTCTTCCATAAATATACATATATTAACCTCCATTTTTAATAACTTTTATTACTTTCTTCAAAACTGTCACATATAAATGCAATTATTTCTTCTATTCTCTTAATATCATTATTTAAATATAATTCGCCTATAATAGTTTCAAATCCTGTCGCTATTTTATAAGTAATTATATCTGTATTTTTAGGACTAGATTTACTCTTAGCATTTCTTCCCCTGTAATATAAGTCTAACTCTTCCTTAGTTAAAAACTCTTTTTCTATCATTTTTGTAACATATAAAGCTTGTCCCTTAGCCGAAGTTAGTTTAATTGCTTCTTTTTGCAATGTATTTACCTTAACAATATTTTTATCAATTAAATATTTTCTAATATATACTTCGTACACAGAATCACCTAAATAAGCGAGCATAAGAATATTCATAGTTTTTTCTCCTCATCTTCATTATATATATCATCAATAAAATCTTCAATGTTTTTTAAAGTATTCGTTATCGAACTAAAACCGATATGTTCTAAACATTCACTTGTATTAACTTCATTAATTTTTATATGTAACGCTTTGATCACATTTATATAGCTAGCATTCTTTTTATATTCTTGATACATATGCATAGCTAAAAAATACCCTAAAACATACCCCATATCTTTAAATAATTTAATACCTTTGCTATTAATAATTTGTTCTAAATCATCAATATGTTTTTCATACTGGTTATCATCAAACATCAGTTTATAATTTTCCCTAGTTATCCCACTAAATTTTTCATAGATCACAAACAACTTAAAACATGAGATTAAATTTGATGCATAATTATTCATTAGTTTAATTATTTCTTTTTTCAAGTAAGAAGAATCTTCAGCATAGCCTTTTTCTTCAAGAAAATCTAAAAACATAAAAGTTTCAGCATACGCTAAACTTTCTGTAAGTAAAGAACTAGTTTCACATCTACTGCTTTTGGGTTGATTTTGATAATGACTTATTTCGTGAATTAAAATAGCACTATCAATTAAATAACCATTATTATTAACGTCAACCGCTCTAGAACCATCATCATAATAATTGCTTCCGCCTAAAACGAGTTCCCCCTCTAAATAATTAAAATCAATTGTTCCGTTATTTATTAATTCATCTACATCTATACCATAACCATGTTTTATATAAAATTCTTTAATTACATCAATCATTACTAAAAATGAAACTTTTTTTAAATCAAAACTAATTTCATTATCTTTATGTTTGAATGTTTTCAAATATAATTGTTCATTAACTCGTTTAAAAAAATCCAGATTTTGAAAAACTTCCAATTCATGTAAATTAGTTTTAGCCAAGTATTCAATTATATACTTTTCCAACTGTTTACTTTTTTCTGAATAAGTTTTAGTCATTTATTTCGTCATATCTATCAAACGTAATGTTTTTAATTAAACCACTTTTGACATCATTTAAAATAGCATTTATAACACGGTCATAATCAATTTCTCCACCTTTGATAATACAACCTCTTTTTTTACCTATTTTATCATATGTCTCTATTATATCTTCATCTAACTCTGTTATACCATATCTTTCAACCAATTGATTGCTATAATACTTATTAATCATCTCTAATATATGAGTAGTAACATCAAATAACGGTAAAATTTCTTCTTTTATCGCTGTCAAACTAGCCAAATTTAAAGCTATTAACTGAGTGTCTAATTTTGGCCATAGTATTCCTGGTGTGTCTAATAATTCTAAATCTTCATTTATTCGAATCCAACTTAATTGTTTTGTAACCCCTGGTTTATTACCAACATTAACAGCTTTTTTATTAACTAGCCTGTTTATAAGTGTTGATTTACCAACGTTAGGAATTCCGATTATTACAACTCTTGCTCTTCTAATCTTCATACCTTTATCTAGTCTTTTTTGATTTTTATCAGCTAATACTTCCTCTGTTAATTTAATTAGTTCTTTTAAATTAACTCCACCTTCTAAATTTAAACCAATTACTTTATATCCTTGATCCTCATAGTGCTTCATCCATTTTTTAGTTTCATTCATATCACATAAATCGGTTTTAGTAAAAATCAAAATTCTAGGTTTGTTTTTTATTATTTCATCTAAATCTTTTATTTTAGATGAATGTGGCATCCTTGCATCAACTAGTTCATAAACTACATCTATCAATTCCAATTGTTCTTTCACAAGCCTTTTTGTTTTAGCCATATGACCTGGGTACCACGATATACACGTACGTGTTCCGTTTTGATTTTGCCCCTCATTTT
>CAYJPP010000017.1:0-23700 GCA_964372175.1 uncultured Muribaculaceae bacterium | reverse complement strand
AAATTCGATTGTACAATTTTCAGTTATTTCTAATATATTATAATTATAAATATTTGTTTTAGTATTTGTACTGCCAATCTCTATTATCGCTATTTTATCTTTCATATTTCTCCTTTTTTCTACATTAATATCTGTCATTTTTTTATTATTTAGTTCAATCACTTATTAAATATGTAAAATTCTTTTTGAAAAAGCCGTATAAACAAAGGGTTTGAACGACGTTTTATTTAAATCCGTATACCCCAGTTTATATTTAATTTATCACTTTTTTCCTGGGTAACATCCACCTTAATTTCTTGCTCTTTTTTTTGCTGTTCTCAGTTTTTTTCTACGCATACCCACAATTATTTACCGCTTTCGCTTCAAATCAATTCATTTAACTTAAATCACTATTATTATACCACACAACATGGTTATAATAAACAAAAAAAGATATCAAAATATTCTTGATATCTAACATTTATCTCATTGAACATATACCCAGGAAACAGTGTATGTAAATATTAGAAAACTTTTGTTATCTTCTAAATTTTGCTCTTTTTATTTCCTTTGTTATACTCAATAGCTATAAATACTTACTATTATCTAATTTTCCATTTTAAAATATTTAGACAAAGTACTTTAAATTTTAAGTCTCACAAATCATTTGTTATTTTACCAACTCAATGTTTTTATTTAAAATTCCTCCTAAATCATAGACGTTCATATAACCTAATTCTTTTAATTTGTTATATGCTTCTTTACTTCGAGTCCCACTTCTACAATAAATATAAATTGATTCACTTTTTTCAATATCTATTGTTTCTATATTGTCTAGTGGGATATTTATGCTATTTTCTAAATGTCCTTCTTTATATTCTTCTGATGTTCTAACATCAATGATAATAGCATTAGTTATTTCATTTATATTTTCAATAGTTATTTTTTTCTTTTGGGTAAATATCACTATTAGTGTTAATGCTATAACGAATATTATCACTATATATTTCATTTTTTCTCCTTATTACATACTTTACAACTAATTCTGTAAAATCACTTTATTAATTCTTATTATCTTGTTCTAGTTTTAATAGTTTTTCTTTCATATCTAACCCACCAGCATATCCTATTAATTTTTTATTGCTACCAATCACTCTATGACAAGGATAAATAATTGTTATAGGATTTTTATTATTAGCATTCCCAATAGCACGCGAAGCTTCTTCATTTCCAATTCTCTTTGCAACTTCCTTATATGTCCTAGTTTCTCCGTAAGGAATCCTTGCTAATTCATTCCATACTTTAATCTGGAACTCTGTCCCAATTAGCTTACAAGGTAAATCAAACACTTTTCTTTTGCCATTTAAATATTGAATTAACTGTTCATAGGCTGTTTTTGTTAATTCTGTTTCTACACCATAGTCTTTTATATCATTTTCAAATATTTTTTTGAAATAAATTATTTCATCTTCAAGGTATCCTATTTTTAAATTACCTACCGGTGTTTCATATATTTTAAAGTTCATATTAATCCTTCTTTCTATCTTTTGATATATTTTTTCTGTACATAAGTAAGTGATAACTTACTATTATTTTGAATAATTTATTAAATGTTGAAATACTTACGAAACCAGAATTATACACTATATCAACATGTAATTATTGCTATTACTGTTTTAATGACACTATGTTTTTATTATATATTTTAAGTCTTCAATTGATTTATCTATATTAAATATCCCATTACCAATTGGATAATAAACCGAATAAAACAAATATTTTTTACCATTTATTTCTTTATAAAACTTTTGTTTCCTTACATTTGATACATTTATTTTTTCTCCTAATATTATAGAGCTGACTTGATTTCCAAATAAAATTATTTTTTTAGGATTGATTATTTCAATTTCTTTATATAATAAGTCTAAATAATGTTTGAAAACATTGTCATTCAAGGGTCTTGCATCTAACTGTGAGCACTTTCCTAAGTTTGTAATGTAGTATTTTTTCTTTTCAACTTCTTTATAAACTTTCTGTGCGAACTTTGAATCCCATTCTGGTCCTTTTTTATTACGTATTTCTTCATATAATTCTGTATTAACTAACCCAATTTCATAAAATAGCGACCATATATTTTTAGTCCCAATCCATGGACTTCTAATTCCAGTCCAAGTCTTACTAGTTGCTATATTTCTCTTCGTAGGATTCATAAAAATAAAACAATATTCAGGGCTTTCTACTTGCCCTCCTCCTAATATTGAATTTAACTCTGGATCTCCATATTTAGATTGCATTTTATCATATTCTATATTTATCTCTTTTAATTCCATAGTTTCTCCTTGTAATATATTCTTAGTTCAAATAATTATTCTAAATAAAATAGAACGTTCTCTATTCGTTCTATCTAGTTTACTAATTAATCAACGAAATCAGAATCAACAACATCATCTGCGCTAATATTTTGCATATTAACTGTTCTTCTTTTAATACGGTGTTCTTCCGTAACTCTTAGCAATTCATTTTTTACTTTAATCGAGTTTTTTATATATTTTAAAGTAAGTATCGCATGTGTCACATCACTTGTATGACATACAATAGTTCCAAGTCCAAATACTCTTTCAAGTAATGATCTTTTTAATTCTACATCAGATATTTTATACATGTAACATGAATTTTCTTTCCTATTTAAAAACCCTTCTCTTATAGTTAACAATTCATCTGTTAATTCATAAGTTGTAAATGTAAAAGGCAACCCAAAAAACAACCATCTTTTTCTTTCTATTAATTTCATTTTCATCCCTCACTTCTTCAAACAAAGCTATGCATCTTGTTTTGTATCTGCAATTTGAACTTCTCTAATATTTACACCTTGTGGCATTTCATATATAAATTTAATTGTTTTTGCTATATCCTCTGGCTTAATACTATTTACACCTAATCCATCTCGCCATTCCACATAGCCCTTTTTAATTTCTTCACTTGTTGTATGACTTAATAAATTAGTTTCTACGGCTCCCGGACAAACTCTAACAACTCTTACATTATATGGAGCAAGTTCCATTCTCGCAACTTCTGACATACCCACTACTCCGTACTTACTCGCACAATATGCTGCGTGATTACCAAATGGCTTAACTCCTGCTATTGAGGAAATATTTACAATAGTACCACATTGTCTAGTTTTCATATCATTCATTACAATTTGCATTCCATTCATGACTCCCATAACATTAACATCTAACATTTTCTGCCATTCATTTGGATCCTGATTTTCTAAATTTCCAAGTAGCATCAAGCCAGCGTTATTGATAATCAAATCTGTTTTCCCATATTTTTCTTCTGCTTCTCTTATAGCTAATTCAAAACTTTTTTTATCCGTAACATCCACACTTTTACACATTACATTTTTTAAACCTAATTTTTCCATTTCGCTAATATTTCTAGCTATCAACAATAATGGGTAACCTGCTTCACTAAACTCCATTGCTAGGGCCTTACCAAAACCAGAACTCCCACCTGTTATTACTATTAATTTTTTCATTATTTGCCTCTCATCTTTCCTTTTATATTATAACATGAAAACACAAATAAAAAAACCATTTCTTATTTTTAAGAGTTGGTTTAAAAAAACACAGTAATTTTTTAAATTTTATTATCTTCATTTTCTATTTTCAAAACTATTTGACCAACATCTAGAACTTCTACTCCTTCAACAAAACAATTTATGTCAATATTTCTAATTAAAATACCTTTTTTTGTTTCATAAAATGGGTTGGGAATATTTTTTTTATTAAATGACCATTCTTTATTGTTTATATTGCCGTGTAGGTTCCCTTTTCCTTTTATATAAGAAACAAATACTGTTTTTTTATTTTGTCTAAAAATTAATAATTCCTCTTTGCGTTCCAATTTAATTTTTTTGTTTGCTAGTTCTAATTCTATTATATCTAATTTATTTATTTCTTCTCTTTTTTTAAAGGCATCAAAAACTTTTTGTTTATGAATAACTTCATTATATACTTTAATCAAAAAAGCGTATAATAAAAAATCAAAAAGAATTAAAACATATATCATTTCCATAAAAGTAACGTTAAGTAATATTGTTAATGGAACAAGTATTATAAAAAAAGATAAATATATAACTTTAAACCAATTTATGTCTTTCATTTTATCACCATATTTATTATATCATATTTTCTTCTAAAAAACTAAAATACTTATTATTTCCAATAATAATATGATCTAAAATGCCTATCCCTAGTAAAGAACCGATATTTATTAAATTATTAGTAACATCTATATCATTTTGACTAGGCGTGATATCACCAGATGGATGGTTATGTATACAAATAATTGATACTGCATTATTCAAGTACGCTTCTTTAAATACATCTCGTGGATGAACTAAACTTTGATTTATCGTTCCAATATATAATAGTTTATCCTTTATTATTTTATTCTTGCTATCTAAATATACACAATAAAAATGTTCTTGTTTTTTATATTTTAAATGCTTATAGTATTCAAAAATATTGGCAGTATTTTTTATCTTAACTTCTTTTATACTCTCATATTGAGCACATATTCTAGCTCCTAGTTCAATTGCGGCTAAGATTTGACATCCCTTAGCTTTCCCTATCCCTTTGATATTAATTAATCTTTCATAATTTAAATCTTTTAATTCGTTTATCTTACTAACTATACTTAAAATATAATTTGATAACTCTTTAACTGAACTATCACTAGTTCCACTTCCTAATATTATAGTTAATAATTCTTCATTATTTAATGCTTCAACCCCTTTATTTATTAATCTTTCTCGTGGTCTATCATTAATAGGTATTTTTTTTATACTTTTATCCTCCTTTATATTTGTTTAAAATTTGTTTAGTAACTTCTTCCATAGTCGTTTCATCATCTGTTTCGCTTAATATCAAATCATAATTTTCTAATTCAGTTAAAAATTCATTATCACTCATACTCGTTGTTTTAACGATTGTTTTAATACCTTTTTTTTCATACATGGTTCTTAGTTTTTCAACATTATTTTCTTCGCAAGACATGGCAATATAAACATAATACATTCCATCTATTACATTATATATATATTCATTAACATCATCGGTATTATTTTCCATACTTTCAAATGTTGAATAAACTCCTTGTTGGATTAAGAAAACTTCTTTTGACTGTTCTCCAAAAACGGGTAATATTCCAAAATCTTCATCATATTGTTTTATTAAATAATTTGATAATAAAAAGCCTATTAGTAAAGAAATAAATATTGTTATTAAATTTTTTTTCATATAATCACCTATTCTTATTATATAAAATTAATAACGCATATTTTGTCAAAAAAAAGCACTTATATAAGTACTAAAATTTTGTTGTCTTTAATATTTCAGTGATTTTTGCTACTATATCATTTACATGAACATCAAACACTTGGTTAGTTTCTCTTACTTTGAGTTCAATTATATCATCTTTTACTTTTTTTCCAATTGTAATACGATAAGGTATCCCAATCAAATCTGAATCATTAAATTTAACACCTGCACGTTCTTCTCTATCATCAAGTAAACATTCATATTTTTTGTTTAATTGATTATACAAGGCATTAGCAACAGCTACTTGCTTATCATCTTTTTTATCAATAACTATTATGTTAACTAAATACGGAGCTAAAACATTATTAAATAAAATTCCATTTTCATCATGATTTTGTTCAACATAGGCAGCCAATATTCTACCTAATCCAATACCATAGCACCCCATTTCAACTGCTTCTAATTCATTTTTTTCATTTAAAAATTTCAAATCCATTGTTTTAGAATATTTATTACCTAGTTTAAAAGTATTACCTATTTCAATTCCATTTTTAAAATATAAGTTTTTATTACATAAAGGACATTTATCGTGTTCTTTGACTTCTTTTATATCTCCAACATAATTATATTCATAATCACTCGTATTAATATTAATAAGATGATGTTCACTTTTATTCGCTCCAACTACATAATTATATTTATATAAAACATCTTCATCAATAATTATCTTGATTTTTAATCCAATTGGTCCAACGTAACCAGCCTCACAACCGACAATTTTTAAAACTTCTTCTAAACTTGCCAAACTAACATCAGTTGCTTTTAATAATTTTCTTAATTTTATTTCGTTTATTTCTCTATCACCAGCAACTAAACAAGCATAATAATCATTATCTACTTTATAAATTAATGTCTTAACTAATTTATTTTCTTTAACATCTAAAAAGTCACATACCTCTGTTATTGATTTACAATTAGGTGTGAATACTAATTCAGCTTGTTTTGCTTTTTCTTCTTTTTGTTTTGTAACAACACATTCGCTGACCTCAATATTAGATGAATAGCCACAATCGCAAAGTACTAATATGTCTTCACCGATCGTTGTAACAGCTTGAAATTCTTCTGATAATAGCCCCCCCATAACACCTGTGTCAGCTTTTACAATTCTATAATCCAATCCTATTTCTGTAAATATTTTATTATAAGTATTATACATAATTTGATAAGATTTATCTAAACCATCTAAATCTTTATCAAAACTATACGCATCTTTCATAAAAAATTCCCTAACCCTAATTAAACCAAATCTTGGACGAGGTTCATCTCTATATTTATTACCTATTTGATAAATATTGAAAGGCATATCTTTATATGATTTTATTTTCATTCTTGCTGCTTCAACAAAAAATTCTTCATGCGTAGGTCCTAAAACTAAACTTCTGTTATATCTATCCTTTAAAGAAAACATATCATTTCCAAAGTTAGTTCTTCTACCACTATTAATATACACATCTTCTGGAAGTATATTAGGCATTAATAACTCAACAGCGTTCTCATTCATATGTTTTCTAATAACTTTTTCAATATTTTTTAGCACTTTTAAACCGAGTGGCATATACATATAAATTCCGTTTGATACTTTTTTTACCATACCACTTCTTACTAATAAATTACCGCTTAATGTTTCCTCATCTTTTACATTCTCTCTAATTGTGTAAAAAAAACTTTCACTTAATCGCATAAATTCACCTCTAACTATTTAATTATATCATATTTTCATTGATTTAGATGCTTCAATTTTAAAAAGAATTTGCCCAACATCCAATACTTCTATGTTTTCAACCCTACATTCGATATAAATACTTTTCATTAATAAATTATTTGTAGTTCCATAAAACGGATTGATTATTTCTTTTTTATCTAAATATAAAAATTTATCAGTTAATTTACCTGTCAGAGTTCCAATACCATCAATATATGAAATGGTATATTTAGAAGTTATTACTAAATTTTCTTTTTCTTCAAAGGGAATATTTTTTTTCTTTAATTCTGATTTCAAAATGTCTAATCTATTAATATATGATTTTTTTTGAAATACAGAAAAAATTTTTTGTTTTTTTAATAACTCCACAGTTATTTTATATATTGTTCCGAATACAACTATAATTAAACCGCCTATTAAAACACCATCGACTATTGCCTTAAATATTCCATACATTACACTTGACATACTCTCACCTATTTAAATTATAGCATATTACTTGTATATTTTTTTTTATTTTTTTCATTATATATATGAAAGGAGATAATTATGGTACCAAATATAATTTCAACAAAAGATTTAGCCTATTTAGAAGATATATACGAATGGAATTTTAATGCCACTAAACACCTAAACTGTGATTTAGAAAAAATAGTTGATGAAAAAATCAAAAATATTTATAACGAAGCACTAACTATTCATAAAAGTATATGCGATGAAGTAATTAAAATTTTAGGAGGTAAACATGAATAACGTTTCAATGGAAAAAACAGAAGTCCCAGAAACTGTTAATATGAATGATAAAGATTTCTTGACATCGCTATTAATATTAGAAAAAAACATGTCTACTAATTTTAATATCGCACTAAATGAAGCAAGTAATGAACATTTATATAAAGAATTAAAAAAAATGTATGATAGCATAAGAGCTTTACAAAGAAAAACTTATGAACTCACATTTTCATTTGGATGGTATATATTAGAAAAAGCAGATGAAAGTAAAATAGCTACAACTATAAATAAATTAAATCAAGAAAAAAATCAATTATAAATTAAAAATAGCCATTGCTATTTTTATTTTGTTGAATCAAAACCACTTCGTTTAAATAGTTTTTCTAAATCTTGTACAGAATAAACGATTAAAACTGGCCTACCGTGTGGACAATTAAACGGATTGTTACATTTCCTTAAATCATTTATTAAACTTTCCATTTCATCAATACTAACAATGGTATTTCCTTTAATACTAGCTTTACAAGCTAAATCGTGGGCAAGATTATCATTAAATTTTTCTAAACTGAATTTTTTTTCTTTTATTATAACTGCTTCTATTATTTTTTTTATTTGTAAATCAACAAAACCAATTGTCAACCATACTGGATGAGCTTTAATAACTAATGAATTATAGCCAAATTCCGATACATCAAATCCCATTCCAGTTAATAAATCTAAATTCTCTTTAATAATAATAAATTCATTAGTAGAGAATTCAAAAGTAAGTGGGACTAACATTTCTATCATTTTGTTACTTGGATTTGATAACTTATTTAAAAATATTTCATAATTAACTCGTTCTTTTGCTGCGTGTTGATCAATTAAATACATCCCTTCTTTGTTTTGACAAATTATATATGTCCCATGTACAACACCAATTGGTTCTAGTTCGGGTAACCGTTGTTTTACTTCATATTTATCCTTTTCTTCCAAAAGGACATTTTCTTTGCTAATAACAACTCTTTCTAAATCAAGCGTCTGTTCTTCATATTTTATTTGCTTTTCAAGTACTTCATTTAATTGTTGGTTAAACAAATCTATTTTTTCATCATTATCTAAGTTCTCTTTTTCTTCTGGAATAGGATTTTGTATTTTATCACTAACATTAACTTCATCTATTAATGTTTTTTTATCTAAACTTCTAACTATTATAGTTGTCACTAATTCTGATAGTTCTTCAAATTTACTAAATTTAATATCCATTTTTGTAGGATGAATATTAACATCAGTTAGACTTGGATCAACCTCAACATTAAGAACTATAATTGGATATCTATTATCAGGTTTATATGAATGATAGGCTTCATTAATTACTCTGTTTAAATCAGCATTTCGTACGACTCTCCCATTAACTATAATAGTTATATGATTTCTGGTTGACTTATGAATACTTGGATTACTAATATAGCCACTTATCTCATAATCGTCATTTTCTCCTACTACTTCAAACATGTTTTTAACAACATTTATACCATAAATATTTCCAATAGTTTTTAACAAACTACTGCCATCAGTTTTCAAAATTGTATTTTCATTATTAATTAATGTAAATCTAATATTTGTATGTGATAAAGCTAATTTATTAATATAATCAGTTATAGACGCTAATTCTGTATATAAACTTTTCATATGTTTTAAACGTGCAGGAGTATTATAAAATAAGTTTTTAACTTCTATAATTGTACCTTTTCTCGCATCTCCAGTTGCTATATTAACTATTTTCCCACCGGTTAATTCAACAATTGTACCAAGTGTCCCTTGTGAAGTTTTTAAATAAATCTCACTTACAGACGAAATAGCCGCTAATGCCTCACCCCTAAACCCTAATGTTTGTATACAAAATAAATCATCTTCACTTGTTATTTTGCTAGTTGCATGTCTACCAAATGCTAATATAGCATCTTCTTTTTCCATGCCTTCTCCATCGTCAGTTACTCTAATTAACTTCGTCCCACTATCAATCAATTCAACCTTGATTTCGCTGCTTCCAGCATCTATACTGTTTTCAACTAACTCTTTAACAACAGATGCACATCGTTCTACTACTTCACCTGCTGCTATTTTATTAGCTAAAATTTCATCCATAATTTTAATTTTCAACATCTAATCACCATTTTCATTATATCATAGTTACAGTAAAAAACACGAAATTAATTCGTGTTTGTGAGTTATTTTAAGCGCCTGTATCAGGTTTTCCTGCATCTGGATCTGTTCCAGTATCTGGGTCATTTCCTGTATCCGGATCTGTTCCGGTTTCTGTATCTGGATCTGTTCCTGTATCTGGGTCTGTTCCAGTATCTGGGTCAGTTCCTGTATCCGGATCTGTTCCAGTATCTGGATCTGTTCCTGTATCTGGATCTGTTCCTGTATCTGGGTCTTTCCCTGTATCTGGATCTTTCCCTGTATCTGGGTCAGTCTCTGTATCTGGGTCAGTATCTGTATCTGGATTTTGTTCATCTACATCATCAGGATCAACCGGTTCAGTTGGTACGTCTACTTCTGGCGCGACATAAGGTTTAACATAAGTAGGATTTTTTACAACACCTGTATATGTGTAACTACTTTCTAACAGTTCTCCATTTTTTGTTTGTTCAATTAAATCAATAGCCATATCAACACTACCAACAATAGGTGCCATTACATACAAATTTTGTTTAGGATAAGTGTATGTTTTAGCTTGATGATCTGTTCCATTTAAACTATATGAACTAATATTCCATGATGCCATATCATCTAATTGCATTTTTATTAATTCTGATATTATATCATCGTTCATATTAGTTTGAAAAGTTCCTTGAATACTATTTAATATATTAGTATATGATGTTAAGATTGAAGGGCTAACAACTTTTCTGATTATACCGTCGATTACAGCTTGTTGATTTATACCTCTTGCTCTATCTCCGCCTGGTAAGGCCTTTCTTTCTCTGGAAAAAGCTAATGCTTGATTTCCATTCATATTATTATATCCTTCATAAAACTTATAAGTCCCACCACTTTCTTGTGATGAAGTAAATGTATATTCAGAATAAGCTTCTATTCCTCCAATAGCATCGACAAGCTTCTCTAACGTTGAAAAGTTAACTCTTGCATAATAATTTATATCAGTTTCTAACAAATTTTCAATTGTTCCAATAGATGTTTCAATCCCATACATACTAGCATGTGTTAATTTATCATATCCACCAGTAGTTCCACTAAGTTCAACATAATAATCACGAGGAATTGAAACTAGTAAAATTTGTTTAGTCTGTGGATTAACAGTGACAACCATATTAACATCGCTTCTTGTTACATCGTATATTTTACCATAATTATCACTACCATTTATGTAAAAAACAAATGGTTCAGTTGTTACAGCAACATCTTTTTGAGCTTCAACAGTTTTTTCAACTGATATTGTTTCCAATATTTTAAATGTGTCTTCATAGCCTTCTAAACTTAAATAGTATGATTCTTCAATAAAAACAGATTCTACATTATCATCAATTAAGTCTTGCAACGCTTCATCATAATCAGCATAATCAATATGGTCTAATTTAACTCTTTCGTCTAATAATTCAAGTGCTTCATCAATCTTAGATAAGTCATTAGGTACATACCCGATTTCTTTTAAATCATCCAGTTCCTTTTCGCTTTCTTCTAACACTAATACATAAAAATTATATTTAACCACATTATTTTTGCCTAAATCACCTAAAAAATTCATAGTACTTGATAAATAAAAAGTAATTAATGACATACTTAACACAATAAATGCACTAAGAGAATAACCAATTATCCGCCTTTTCTTTTCCTTTTTTTTACACTTTTTAATCAATAGAAAGTAAAATAATACTCCCCATCCAACTAATAATCCAGCTATTATACATATATATTTAAAAGGAAAAATATTTACTTTAAATATATAAAATAAAAATGCCAGCATTAATATATTAACAATAATAAATATTAACTTATTCAACTTTAACTTTTTCAAAAAATACACCCGTTCTTTCATAAAACTGTATTAAATTATATCATAAAAAAAGAAATTAAACAATTTCAATTTTTAAATTTATTTTAATTAAGCTTATAAATTCCTGTATCTGTATCAAGTCCTTGTAAACCATATACAATTAATATATTATTAATATTATTCTGAGTAATATATTCATCAACACTTAAATTATAATACCTTAAATCTATAACATGTATTTTACTATAATGTTTAGTTAAATACGGAATCAAACTATTAGCAAAACTGTCTTTAATCACTAGTAGTTCATCTCCTGCTACATTATTTTCAATAGTAATAAGAGGATGATTACCTCCTAAGAAAAATGAATACTTATCTTTTGTTCTTAATTTTTCATAGTCATATATAGAAGTTTTTTCAACGCCACTATCAACGTATGTTACTTTACTCACTGTATCTGTTATGTACGCTGATAATATGTCAGCATCTGAATCATATAAATTTGTTTTAGAATATAATGTTCCGTAAAAAAATCTTGAAACATTTGTTATATCTAACGCAATCGGTTCTAGGTTATTGTGTTTACAATACTCTACATAACTAAAATATGCGCCATAAGCTGTATAATGATGATCTAATTTATAATAAATCGGATATGATTTATTAGCCTTGTAAAATAATTCTCTAACATCTATATTTTTCATACTAACATTACTATATATATAATTCATGATATCATTTTGCTTTTCAAAACTAACATTCTTTGGTAACTTATCGGTATTAATCAAACCACTTGATGGAATTAACATTAAATTCACATTTTTTTCGGGTGCGAAGTTATTTAACGTAGATATTAAGTCATCTGTATTTAAAGGCGTTTCATATTTTTCAAAAAGATACTCATCCCCTATATATACATTATTTATCTCGCTTTGACCAAATAAAAGTTGAACATCTGATTTAAGTTCTAGAAAGAATTTTCTTAAAACAAAATTATCTGTTATGTAACTACTTAACTTAGTTACATAGTCACCACTAAAAAATTCATTAATATTAAATTCTGGAAATTTTTCTAAATACCTATTTTCATTTTCACTAAAATCCTCATCTGGTATTGCAATAAAAGAAATTCCAACTATACACCAAATTATAATAAAAATAGTAGCTAATTTATTTTCCAATAGTAATTTCAAAAATTCTAAAATATTCTTTAAATATCTATTATTTATTTTAGAAAGATTGGTGTTTTTTACAACTGGCTTTGTTGTTTTCGGACTATCTTTTTTTACAACTGGTTTTGTTGTTTTTGGACTATCTTTTTTTACAACTGGTTTTGTTGCTTTCGGGCTATCTTTTTTTACAACTGGTTTTGTTGTTTTTGAACCATCTTTTTTTACAACTGGTTTTGTTGTTTTTGAACCATCTTTTTTTACAACTGGTTTTGTTGTTTTTGGACCATCTTTTTTTACAACTGTTTCCGATGTTGAATTTTTTATTGGTTGATTTTTAACAACTATATTTGGCTTGTTATTATGTTTATTAACTATTTTTTCTAATTCTTTTTTCTTAATTGGTGTTTTTTTACTATTTTTCTTCTTATTAGCCATAATTAAAACCTAAAATATAAAAATGGATTATATGTATCACTTACTAAAAATGCTACTGCAACTATAAATGCGATAATATACATAATAGTTATAAACCAATTTATTTTATCCCTTTCTTTTAAAATAGGTATTGATAAAAATATAGCTATTAATATAATCACTAAATATTCTAAGATATAAAATTTAAAGGTTATATCAATAAATCCAGCTGATCCAAATCCAAATAAAATTTGACCAAAATTAACTAATTTATCTAAATCGTCAAAAGCAAAAATATAAAAACTAATTAAGATTAAAAACAATGTGATTACATGTCTTAATAACTTCGGAAGTTTTTCTAGATATTTAGATAATATACATTTTTCTAAAACTAGTAATCCTCCAAAATATAATCCCCATATTACAAAGTTCCACTGCGCACCGTGCCACAACCCCACTAATAACCACACTATTAAAAGATTAATAAGTTTTGTTTTACCTCCAAGAGGTATATAAACATAGTCTTTAAACCACCTTGCTAATGTCATGTGCCATCTTTTCCAAAAATCAGTTATGCTTGTTGCAATAAATGGATAGTTAAAGTTTTCAGGATAGTTGAATCCTAGCATCTTACCTATTCCTATTGCCATATCAGAATATCCTGAAAAATCAAAATATATTTGTAATGAAAATGCAATAATTGCCAACCATGCCGATAAGACTGATATTTCGTTATATGGTAACTCGCTAATTAAACTGAATAAATATCCTAAATTATTAGCGATTAAAACTTTTTTAAATAGGCCTCTTAAAAACCTAGCGAGACCTAAGCTGAAATTTTTAAATGAAGTTTTTCGTTTATTTAATTGTTCGCTTACTTCTTCATACCTAACGATGGGCCCAGCGATTAATTGAGGAAACATCGTTACATATGTCATAAAGTTTAAAAAATTTTTCTCAGCTTTAAACTTCCCTCTATATACATCAATTACATAACTCATTGTTTGAAATGTGAAAAAACTAATTCCAATTGGTAACCCCAAGTTAAGCAATGGTATATCAATGTTAAATAGATTATTTACATTAGTAATTAAAAAATCACTATATTTAAAAAATCCAAGTAATAATAAATTTATAATAATAGAACATGTTAAAAATAATTTTTTCTTTTCACCTTTTTCTATTTTTTTACCTAGTATATAATCTACACCTGATGAGAATAGTAATAATAAAATATATACTGGCTCACCAAATGAATAAAATATTAGACTAAATAATAATAAAATTATATTTTTAAAAGGTAACAAAAAATATAATATTAAGAAAACAGGTAAAAAGAAGAAAAGAAAAGGAATACTACTAAATACCATATATTAGCCTTTTATAGTATTAAATACTAATTCATTATCATTAGATATAATATAAATTAAGTATTCACCTAATTGTTCTACTTTTCTATTTTTAACAAGTTCTAACTGTTGCGGTAAATAGGCCGCACCTTGTGTTTCTAAATTAGTAACATATGTATCTAATTGTTCTTTAACCAATTCTTCTTTTCCCTCAGCTGGTTTAGCAATAATATACATTGAAGACGATATAGACATCATCGGTAACTTCATAGAAAATTCAGTTACATCTTCTGGTTTTACTCCTAACACGCCTTCTATTGTTTCAAGAGGAACGTCAACCATATTATTAAATATTAAAGTTTCACTTTTTATAACTTCATTAGCTACTAACTCATTATTACTAGATGATATATATATTAAATGACCTTGATGTTCTGTTAACAAAACACTTTCGTCAATAAAATTGGACATAACACTTTTAACTTCATCTATTTTCCCCTCAACAGGTTTAAATATTGCAAGAAGTTCTTTACTTTCTTTGTTATAATTTACATTATATCCTTCTATTAAACTAGGCTCTAAATTAAATATCTCCATAAACTCATATTCATATATCCCTGTCATCGTCCCATAAACACCTAATTGTTCGAAATTTACCCCTTGCATATTGAAATTCCCATCACTTAAATTTTCTAATTTAGTTGAAATTTCACTCAAATTTAACTCAACTTTTTCTTGGCAGCCAGTTAATGTAAACACACTTAATAACCCCACTAATACTAAAATCACTTTTTTCATTTATAATCCTCACATTCTACATATAAAATATAATATTCGTTAAATAACAATATTGTTTTTTCATCAAGTTTATTCTCATATACATCATAAGTTATACTGTCTAACTTAGTGTTTCCGATTTTTTTACCTACTTCAAATTCTCCAATCGCAAAGTTATAACAAGTTTTATCATAATATATATAATTTGATCGACTGTTAATTAATATAGGTACATCATTACTTAATGGTACTGAGTAAACAAACATTAATGTTATAACTGATAATATCGCTAATTTAACTAATTGAAATCCCCCTGATTTTTTGTTATTGATATTGTGTAGCATTCTCTTTTTTTGGGAATCAGAAGGAATAACTTTATTTAATGATTTTCTCATAATTCCACACTCCCTAATTTCTCTTTTAACATGTTTCTACCTTTTTGAAGGTGTGATCTAATTGTTGATTCATTTATATTTAGTATAGTACTGATTTCTTTTGTTTTATATCCCTCATAATAAAACATATATATAACTTGTTTATATTTTTTAGGTAATGAAGTAATAGTTTCAATAATTTCATTATCTTTGTCAGTAATTGCTACTTCTAGTTCATCTTTCAAATTAGTGTTTTTATTCCACCAACTTTTAAAATGATTTTTACAAATATTAGTTGCAGTAACAATAAACCATGCTTTTTCATGTTTAACATTTTCAAATTTTGGTTTATAGCGTAAATACTTCATAAAAGTATTTTGTGTCATATCTTCACTATCAACTTTATTCTTCATGTAAATAAAACAAATTCTATACACTAAATCAACATTGCGGTCATAAATGATATCAAACTCACTGTGTAAGTTCAACAAAATCACCTCTTCCATATATAATACAATTCAAAATCAAAAAATGTTGAAAATATTTACTATATTTTATCATAAAACAACTAAAAAAAACATAATTTAACAATTAAAAAAGATTGTAACTAACAATCTCTTAATTTTGAACCAGTTTTTTCTTCAACATCTTTAATTATTCGTTTTAACAATTCATTAATATCTTCATCACTCAATGTTTTAGTAGGATCATTAAATGTTAATGAATATGCGATTGATTTTTCATCAGCACTTAATTTTTCTCCAATATAAACATCAAAAACATCAACACTAGTTAATAGCCTTGAACCAGACTTTTTAATAACATCTTCTAACTGTTGAGACATATTATTAATATTTGTAATAAAGGCTACATCTTTAACTATTGATGGATATTTAGAAATTTCTTTAAATTTAAGAGGCTTAATATTAACATCAAGTGAATTCATATTTAGTTCACTAACATAAATATTATCTTTATTAATCATTGGATGAACTCTACCAACAAATCCAACTTTTTTTCTATCTAACAATATATCTGCACTCATACCAGGATGTAGTGATGTTTCCTCACTTATAACAAATGAATATCTATTTTTAAATCCTAAATAATCAAGTAAGTTTTCAATTAAACCTTTAATCAAATAAAAATCTACTTTTACTTCTACATTGCTATGTTTATTAACAATATAATTCCCTTTTAATAACATTGCAACTTTACTAACTTCATTATAATTAATATCATAAGTTTTACTAATTTCATATAAGTTTATGTCACTAACTTTTCTAGCTTTATTATATTCATACACATTTAGTAATGAAGGAATTATACTCGTTCTTAAAACTGCTTTATCGCTACTCATAGGATTAGGAAGCATTAAATTTTCTCTACCATCATTAAAGATTTCAGTCATTTCTTTTTTAGTTAATGTATAAGTTTTTGTTTCGTTTAGACCTAATGAACGTAATCGTTTAGAAATCATTTTTCTAATTTTAACATCGCCAATATAGTTTCCTTTTTTTATAACCGTTTTTGGTAAACTTGAAACTAAATTATGATATCCATATAGTCTTGCTATTTCTTCTGCTATGTCATTGATGTTACTATCAATATCTAATCTTCTATGTGGGATAGAACAAGTAAAAATATCATCTTTAAGTGTATACTCAAAATCAAGTCTTTTCAATTCTTTTTTAATATCATCTTCATCAATTGTTATCCCTAACATTTTATTAATGTCAATGGCTTTAAATGTAACTTCTTTCTGTTTTTTATCAACTTTATCGTGCTTAACAATACCTGATAAAACTTTCCCGCTTGCATATTTTTCTAATAATTCACATGCTCTATCTAATGCATAATCAGTATATTCAAAATTCAATCCTTTACCAAATCTAATTGATGCTTCGCTTCTTAAATTTAATCTATTAGCTGTATTTCTAATGCATATAGGATCAAAAATAGCTGATTCAATTAGAATAGTTTTAGTAAATTCATCTACTTCGGTATTTACACCACCCATGACACCTGCTAGACAAACTGGTTTACTGCCATCTGTTATCACTAGATCATTTATTAAACATCTTTCTTTATCATCTAAGGTAATAAGTGATTCATTTGAAGCCTCTCTAACTAGTATTTCTTTACCTAATTTATCCTTATCAAAAAAATGAAGTGGTTGGCCATATTCTAGCATTACATAGTTAGATATATCAACAACATTATTAATTGGTCGCATTCCAGCTGAAATCAATCTTTTTTTAATGAATTCAGGGGATTCTTTTACTTCAATATTAGTAACCATTTTAGCTAAGTAATAAGGACATTTTTCAGTTTCTACTTTCAAACTGAAATACTCATTTATATTAGTTTCTATCTCACTATAATTAATGTTAGGTAATTTTACTTCTTTATCTAAAACCGCACCGATTTCATAAGCAAAACCAATATGTGAATAACAATCATTATTACGGTGTTTGTGAACATCTAATTCAAATAAAGTATCATCTAAACCAGCTATTTTAAAATAATCATCACCAGCTTTGCCTGTTGTTAATTCTTCAATACCTTTACTATATGCTTCTTCTGTTTTCTCTTCTAATCCTAGTTCATATAACGCACAAATCATGCCGTTAGATTCGACACCTCTAATTTTAGACTTTTTAATTTCAAAATCATCGGGTAAGATTGCACCTGGTAAGGCTACGATAACTTTTAATCCAGAACGAACATTAGAAGCTCCACAAACAATCTGAGTTACAACAGTACCTATATTTACTTGACAAACGTGTAAATGATCTGAATCAGGATGATCAACGCACTCTACAACTTCACCAACGATTAAGTTATCTATTTTATTTGTAACAACTTTCTCAACATTTATTCCAGCTTTTGTAACTTTAACTGCCAATTCATTTAAATCTTCATTTTCAATATCTATATAATCTTTAACCCAATTTAAACTAATCATACGTCCCTCCTGTCAAAACTATTAATTCTTAAATCACTCATATAAAAATTTCTTAAATCATTTATTCCGTATTTTAACATCGCTAATCTTTCCGCACCAAAACCAAAAGCAAAACCTGTCCAAATACTAGAATCATAACCACAATTATTCAAAACATTTGGATGTACTATTCCTGCACCAGCAACTGTTATCCATCCGGTATGTTTACACACATTGCATCCATCGCTACAATTAAAACAGCTAATGTCAACTTCAACAGATGGTTCTGTAAATTGATAATATGATGGTCTAAATCTTGTTTTTGTATTCTCACCAAATAATTTTTTTACAACTTCGTCAATAGTTCCTTTTAAATCAGATAAGCTAACTTCTTTCTCAACAATTAAACCTTCTATCTGCATAAATTGATGTGAATGCGTTGCATCATCATCATCTCTTCTATAAGTTTTACCAGGACAAATCATTCTAATAGGATTAACACCTTTATTTTCTAACATTACTCTTGCTTGAACTGGTGAAGTCTGACTCCTTAATAATAATTCTTCATCTTTGATATAAAATGTATCTTGTGCATCTCTTGCTGGATGCCCTTTTGGAATATTTAATAGTTCAAAATTAAATCTATCTTCTTCTACCTCAGGACCATCTACAACATCATATCCCATTGACATAAACAATTCTTCAACCTCTTCAATTACCTTTTCTAAAATATGAGGTTGCCCTAAATTAATTGTAGTTCCTGCTAAACTAATATCAATTCTTTCAGATTCTAATTTTTTATTTAAATCAGCAACTTCTAGTTCTTTATTTTTATTATCAAATAACTCAGTCATTTCTACTTTTAATCCATTAATAAGTGGGCCAAATTGTTTTTTATCTTCAATCGATAAACCACCCAAGCCAGCTATCAATTCACTTATTTTTCCTTTTTTCCCTAAATATTCAACTTTTAACTCATATAATTTTTTAGTATCAGTTATTAAATTAATTTCATTTAAAATTTCCTCTTTTATTTTTTGTACATTTTCTTTCATATTTCCTCCTTTATAACAAAAAAAATCTATAAATTTAAGGACGTATAACACGTGGTACCACCTTAATTTATAGATTACTATCTACCTTAATTAACTATAACGCGTTACCGATCAAACTCCAAAGGTGAATTCACAGTTTCTTAATACTAATTCCCACCAAACATTAGTTCTCTATAATTAAGCGGCCATGCTTCGACCATCTGCTACTATTTCTTTATCATCATTCATTTCATATTGATTTATTTCTACATTTACTGCTTTAATGAAGTTATTTAATCCTGGATGACTATTTTTAAAAGCCTCTTCTGGTAAAAGATGCTCAGCTAACTCAGTCATTTTACCTTTTTTATAACCAATAATAAATAATTCTTTTAAAGCATCTGAATAATTCCCTAATTTTAAATAATTACTAATTTCCATTATTTTATTATCCATATATTCTCCTTAACCAATCACACTAAGTATTTTTTTGATATCATTACTAAAATAAGCTTGAAAAATATTTCCTTCACCAACAATTACTTCTAACATTCCTATCGCCGAAACTTCTTCCTCGTATTCACAGGCTTCTTCATTACCAACTAATAACATAGCCAATTTTTCGGTATAACCAATATTTAATGATTCATATTTATTATCAATATTGAATCCCGAGTAATTCCCATTAACAGTTATAATGTTTAATAATTCTCTCATTAATATAAATTGATAATCTACTTCATCAGATTTAGATTTATTTATATATATTGTGTTCTCTACAACATTATATTTAGAGGCATTTCTTATCAAAAACTTGCTTCCTTTAATTATTTGTAAATCTTTTATTTTTTCATTTAAAACACTTAAACTAATATTAGGAAATTTTGAATTAAATTTAACAACTAATTGCCATATATTTTCTTTAAGATCTTGGGTTAAAAAAGTATTTGAATTTAAAGAACTTTTAACTTCTTCCATACTTATCATTTAAATCACCTAATAAATATTCTATCACATAACTTTCATATTTACAATTAAAATTTTTAATTTTTAAAAACATTTTTTAATGCAGGTAATTTTATTTTTGTTTTACCTTTTTCTTCTTTATTATTAGAGTGTTCATAGCCTGTGTCTAAAACAACTTTTGGCTCATCAGCTTTTATATAGTTTTCAACATTAAAATAAGATTTCACTTTATCCAAACCATAGTACATAACAGCGTATAAATCATCATGAATAGTTTGAAATTCTTTTTTCGAACTAAGTGCATTACTAATAACCGTATTTATCATAAAATCAGTAACAAAAGGGAATCTTAATCTTACATCATTTATTATTTTATTTAATTTATGACGTTCTATATAATTCATATTCCTCACCTTAACTAAATTATATCATATTTTTAATAAATTTGGTATAATTTAATCAGGTGATTTTATGATAGGAATTATTGCAGAGTATAACCCATTTCATTATGGGCATCTACACCATTTAAATGAAGTAAAAAAATTATTTCCAAATAAAACAATATGTTTAATTTTAGCGGGGCATTTTTTAAATAGAGGTGAAGTAAGCATTGTTAACAAGTGGGATAAAACAACAGTCGCACTACAATACGGCATAGACTTAGTTATAGAACTTCCATTTTTATTTTCTTCACAAGCAGCGGACATATATGCTTACGGTGCGATTAGTTTATTAAACCATTTGAAATGTGAACACGTTATTTTTGGTAGTGAATGTAATGATATAGAAAAACTTAAAAAAATAGCTAGTATTTCTGATGAAAATATTAGTAAGTATTTAAAACAAGGCTATAATTACCCTAAATCAAAATCTTTATTAACCAAAGAAATGATAAACGAAGAAATTACTACTCCAAATGATTTATTAGGAGTTAGCTATATTAAAGCTATAACTAAATTAAAAAGCAGCATTATCCCACTTACAATAAAAAGAACCTCAGATTATCATAATCAAAATTTAACAAATAAAATTACTAGCGCATCTAGTATTAGAAACGCTTTAAAAAACAAAGTCGATATTTCTAATTATGTTCCAACTAAGGACTACATCAAAAGTTTAGACATCAATGATTTGTTTCTTATTTTAAAGCACAAAATATATTTTGAAGACTTAACAAAGTATCAAACAGTTGACACAAATTTATCTAGTTTATTAAAAAAACACATTGTTTCATCCTCTACTATAACTGAATTAATTGAAAAAGTTAAAAATAAAAACAACACTTATAACAAAATAAAGCGCTCAATCGTTCATATATTAGTTAACTTAGAAAAAAAAGACGTTTCGAATGAAATAGCTTATATTAGAGTATTAGGATTTAATAAAAAAGGTAAAAATTATTTAAATGCAATAAAAAAAGAAATAAAAATTCCTTTATATTCAAAGTTTAATAAGCAACTTCAATTAGAATATAATGCCACTTATATATATTCATTATTAACAAACGACGATATATTAAAAAAAGAATTAACAAACTTAATTAAAAAAGATTTATAAATTTAGAAGAATTGCTTTTTACTTAATACTAAAAATTTGAAATAACTACATTAAGCTATGTACTAAAAAAGAGATAACCATTCATAGATTATCTTTTTTTATTTTCGAATTCATAATTTGAATTTCTATCTATTTACATATTCACAGACTTCGTTAATTGTATTTTCAAATTTATCAAAATCAACGTTAAACCACTTAATATCCATCTGATTATTGAACCATGTATATTGTCGCTTAGCATATCTTCTACTATTTTGCTTTATTTTGAAGACAGCTTCCTCTAATGATATTTCGTTTTCAAAATATGGAAACAACTCTTTATAACCAATCGGAGTTAAAACTGCCCTGCTTCTTATACCTGTGTCATATATTTTTTTTGCTTCTTTGATTAATCCATCATTAATCATCATGTTTACTCTCAAATTGATTCTATCATATAATATATTTCTATCACAGGTTAAGCCAATAAATTTTGTATCATATAATAATTTTTCTGTTTTTTCCTTTTCACTAAATAACTTATTATTGTTTTCAATATAATTTAAAGCTCTAATTAATCTTTTTCTATTATTTATATGAATACCATGTTTAGGATCTAATTTTGTTATCTTTTCAAATAATTGTTCATTAGTTAAATCATATTCTTTAACCTTTTCTTCATTAAATTGATAATCATATAAACTAGCTTTAATATATAACCCTGTCCCACCAACTAAAATAGGAACCTTATCTCTACTTAATATATCTTCAATTATATATCTAGAATCCTTTTGAAAATCAAAAACAGTATAATCTTGATCTATATTTTTAATATCGATCAAGTGATGCTTAATACCTTCTTGTTCTTCAGAATTGACCTTAGCTGTCGCAATATCCATATCTTTAAATACTTGGGTACTATCAGCATTTATAATTTCACCATTTAATTTTTTTGCTAATTCAATACTTAATTTTGTTTTACCAACCGCTGTTGGACCTGTTATTACAATAACCATACATACCACCTTATATTAAAAAAAACCTTATTAGGTTTTATTTTTAAATATGGCGGAGTAGAGAAGATTTGAACTTCCGCGCCGGTTGCCCGACCTACACCCTTAGCAGGGGCGCCTCTTCAGCCACTTGAGTACTACTCCACAACATATTCAATTTTACTATATTCGGATAAAAAAATCAAGTCTTTTTTTTAATAAGATGAATTAATTGCAAAAAAAATAAGAGTTTGATCTCTTATTGTTGATTGTTGTTCATATCATTATTAACACTTGGTGTTGGTTGCGCTGGTTGAACACTTGGTGTTGGTTGCGCTG